>DASZOD010000238.1:0-5521 GCA_035550935.1 Egibacteraceae bacterium
CCCCGGGGTGGGGGGGGAGGGCGCCGCGGTGAGAGGGGCGCTGCTGGTGGCGGGCACGTCGTCGGATGCCGGCAAGTCCGTCGTCGTGGCGGGGATCTGCCGCTGGCTGGCGCGCCGGGGGGTGAAGGTCGCGCCGTTCAAGGCGCAGAACATGGCGCTGAACTCGGCGGTCACCGCCGACGGCGGCGAGATCGGCCGGGCCCAGGCCATGCAGGCCGCCGCCGCCGGTGCCGAGCCCGAGGCGGCGATGAACCCGGTCCTGCTCAAGCCCGCCACCGACGGCACCAGCCACGTCGTGGTGCTGGGCCACCCCGCCGGGCGGGCCGACGCCCGTTCGTACCTGCGCCGCAGGTCCGGGCTGCTGTCGGTCGCCTGCGAGGCCCTGTCGAGCCTGCGCTCCCGCTACGACGTGGTGGTCTGCGAGGGCGCGGGCAGCCCCGCCGAGGTCAACCTGCGCGCCCACGACCTGGCCAACCTCGGCCTGGCTCGGGCCGCGGGGCTGCCCGTCGTGGTGGTCGGCGACATCGACCGCGGCGGGGTGTTCGCCGCGCTGTACGGCACGCTGGCCCTGCTCGAGCCCGCCGACCAGGCCCTGGTCTGTGGCTGGCTCATCAACAGGTTCCGCGGCGACCCGGGGGTGCTGGCCCCGGGCCTGGAGCGCCTGCGGGCGCTGACCGGGCGCCCGGTGCTGGGCGTGCTGCCGCACATCGACGGCCTGTGGCTGGACGTCGAGGACTCCCTGGCGCTGGACGCCGACCGGGGGCTGGCGCCCGCGCCGCTGGGACCCGACGGCCTGCACGTCGCGGTGGTGCGGCTGCGGCGGATGAGCAACTTCACCGACGTCGACGCGCTCGCCTGCGAGCCGGGGGTGACGGTCGCGTTCACCGCCAGCCCCGCCGAGGTCGCCCGCGCCGACCTCGCGGTCGTGCCCGGGACCCGCTGCACCGTCGACGACCTGGCCTTCGTGCGCTCGCGGGGACTGGACGCCGCTCTGGCCGACCGCGCCTGCCGCGCCGCGCCGGTGCTGGGAATCTGCGGCGGCTACCAGCTGCTGGGGCGCAGCATCGTCGACGACCTCGAGAGCGGCGCCGGCCGCGTCGAGGGCCTGGGCCTGCTGCCCGTCGACACGGTCTTCGCCGCCGACAAGGTGCTGGCCCGCCCGACGGGCACCAGCCCGGCCTTCGGCGGCGTGCCGGTCGCCGGCTACGAGGTCCGCCACGGGCGCACCAGGGTCGGGGGCGGGGCCCCGCTGCTGCGCCGCGCCGACGGGGCCCCTGAAGGCTGCGTCGACGGGGCCGTGCTTGGCACCTGCTGGCACGGGCTGCTGGAAGCCGACGACTTCCGCCGCGCCCTGCTGGGCTGGGTCGCCGAGCGCCGCGGCCTGCGTTACACGCCGGGCCGGCGGTCCTTCGCCGCGGCCCGCGAGCAGCGCCTGGACGCCCTGGGCGACCTGGTCGAACACCACGCCGACCTGGAGGCGCTGGCAGGGCTCATCGAGCGCGGCGCGCCACCCGGGCTCCCGGTGATCCCGCCCGCCGGCGCCGCCCCGACGGCGACCGGGGGTCAGGCCCGATGATCGCGTTGCTGACCACCGCCGACACCGAGGTGCTGGCCGCCGCCGCCGCCACCCGGGCCCTGCCCGCCGGCTTCCCGCCGGTCCGCGCGCTCAACCCCGCCGCCGCCGGCGACCCGGTGGCGCTGGCCGACGAGCTCATGGACGACCGCCCGCAGGTCGTGCTGGTGCGGCTGCTGGGCGGGCGGCGTGCCTGGCCCGACGGCTTCGACCGCCTCGCCCGGCGCTGCCGCGCCGAGGGCGTGGCCCTGCTGGCGTTCGGCGGCGAAGCCGCCCCCGACGCCGAGCTGACCGCCGCGTCGACCGCCCCCGCGGGCGTGCTCGCCGACGCCTTCGAGTACCTCGTGCAGGGCGGGGTGGGCAACCTGGGCCAGCTGCTGCGCTTCGTCGCCGACACCCTGTTGCGCACCGGGTTCGGCTTCGCCGCGCCCCAGGCGCTGCCCGACGAGGGCGTCTGGCACCCGGCCGGGGCGCCGCCCGCGCCCGACCCGGCCAGGCCCACCATCGGCGTGGTCTTCTACCGCACGCACTGGATGAGCGGCAACACCGCATTCGTCGCCACCCTCGTCGAGCAGCTGGAGGCGGCCGGCGCCAACGCCCTGCCGGTGTTCTGCTACTCGCTGCGGCCGCGTGGGAGCCGGGGCAGCGTCGGCGCTCTGGACCTGGTCGCGGGCAAGGTCGACGCGCTCGTGGTGACCGTGCTGGCCATGGGCGGGGCCAACGCCGCCGACACCGACGCCTGGTCGGTGCCCGCGCTGGCGCGGCTGGGCGTGCCGGTCGTGCAGGCGCTGTGCGCCACCACGCCGCGGGCGGCCTGGGAGGCCGCGACGGCGGGCTTGAGCCCCCTGGACACCGCCATGCAGGTCGCCATGCCCGAGTTCGACGGGCGGGTGGTGGCGGTGCCGTTCTCGTTCAAGGAGACCGTCGAGGGGGTGCCCCGCTACGTCGCCGACCCCGAGCGGGCCGCCCGGGTCGCCGGCGTCGCGCTGCGCCTGGCCCGGCTGCGGCGCACCCCCAACGCCGCCAAGCGGGTCGCGATCGTGCTGTCGAACTACCCGACCCGCCACGCCCGGGTGGGCAACGCCGTCGGCCTGGACACCCCCGCCTCGGCGGTGCGGCTGCTGGACGCGCTGACCGCCGCCGGCTACGACACCGGCGACTGGGCCCGCCGCGGCTGGGACGGCGACCGCCTGGTGCACGCGCTCATCGCCGCCGGCGGCCACGACCGCGAGTTCCTCACCGACCGCCAGCTCGGCGCCAACCCGGCCCGGGTGCCCGCCGACCGCTACGCGCGCTGGTTCGCGCGGCTGCCGGCGCCCCTGCGCCAGCGCATCGTCGCCTGCTGGGGGCCGCCTCCGGGCGAGCTGTACGTCGACGGCGACGACCTCGTCGTGGCCGGCCTGCAGCTGGGCAGGGTGTTCCTGGCGATCCAGCCCCCCCGAGGCTTCGGGGAGAACCCGGTCGCCATCTACCACGACCCCGACCTGCCGCCCAGCCACCACTACCTGGCCACCTACCGCTGGCTCGACGAGCGCTGGGGCGCCGACGCCGTCGTGCACCTGGGCAAGCACGGCACGCTGGAGTGGCTGCCCGGCAAGGGGCTGGGCCTGTCGGCGGCCTGCGCGCCCGACGCGGTGCTGGGCGACCTGCCGCTGCTGTACCCGTTCGTCGTCAACGACCCCGGCGAGGGCACCCAGGCCAAGCGCCGCGCCCACGCGGTGATCGTCGACCACCTCGTGCCACCGGTCACCCGCGCCGACACCTACGACGACCTGGCCCGCCTCGAGCAGCTGCTCGACGAGTACTACCAGGTCCAGACGCTGGACCCGGCGAAGCTGCCGGCGCTGCGCGGGCGGATCTGGCAGCTGCTGCGCCAAGCCGAGCTGCACCGCGACCTCGGCGTCGACGAGGCCCCCGAGGACTTCGACGACTTCCTGCTGCACGTCGACGGCTACCTGTGCGAGATCAAGGACCGCCAGATCCGCGGCGGCCTGCACGTACTCGGGCAGGCCCCGGCCGGCGAGCATCTCACCGGGCTGGTGCTGGGCATCCTGCGCCTGCCCCACGGTGGGTGGGGGGTGCCCGGCCTGCGGGCCGCGGTCGGCGCCGCCTTCGGCCTGGACGAGGCGCAGTTGCTGGCCCGCCCGGGCGTCAGGGCGGCGGTGCCCGGGGTGCTGCTGGAGCGGGTGCCGGGCCCCGCGGCCACCGCGGCCGACGCCTTGGACCGCCTCGAGGACGCCGCCCGGGGGCTGGTGGAGGCCCTGGACGCCAAGGGCTGGGACCCGACCGCGGCCGCCGCGGTCACCGCCGACGTGCTGGGCACCGCCGACGGCACCGTGGCCAGGGTGCTGGCGTTCGCCGCCGAACAGGTGGTGCCGCGCCGGGCCGGCGCCGGCCGGGAGCTGGACCGCCTCCTGGACGCCCTGGCGGGACGCTACCTGCCCGCCGGGCCGTCGGGCTCGCCCACCCGGGGTCGCCTCGACGTCCTGCCGACCGGCAAGAACTTCTACTCGGTCGACCCCAAGGCGTTGCCCAGCGAGCTGTCGTGGCAGGTGGGCGTGCGCCTGGCCGACGACCTGGTGGCCCGCTACCGGCGCGAGGAGGGCCGCTGGCCGCGCTCGGTGGGCATCGTGGTGTGGGGCACCGCGGCGATGCGCACCCACGGCGACGACGTGGCCGAGATCCTCGCCCTGCTGGGCGTGCGCCCGGTGTGGCAGCCCGAGAGCCGGCGGGTGAGCGGGCTGGAGCTCATGAGCGTCGAAGAGCTGGGACGCCCGAGGGTCGACGTCACCGTGCGCATCAGCGGCTTCTTCCGCGACGCCTTCCCTCACCTGGTGGGGCTCGTCGACGACGCGGTCACGCTGGTGGCCGGCCTGGACGAGCCCGACGAGCTCAACCCGCTGGCGGCGCACGTGCGTGCCGACCGCTCGGCCGGCGCAACAGCCCGCGGCGCGACCACCCGGGTCTTCGGCTCCAAGCCCGGGGCCTACGGCGCCGGGCTGCTGCCGCTCATCGACGCCCGCAACTGGCAGACCGACGCCGACCTCGCCGAGGTCTACACCGTCTGGGGCGGCTACGCCTACGGCCGGGAGCTCGACGGCGTCGAGGCCCGGGCCGACATGCGGCGCACCTTCGCGCGCATGAACGTGGCGGTCAAGAACACCGACACCCGCGAGCACGACCTGTTCGACAGCGACGACTACTTCCAGTACCACGGCGGCATGGTCGCCGCCGTGCGCGCGCTGAGCGGCGCCAACCCCAAGGCGTACGTCGGCGACTCTGCCGACCCCGCCCGGGTGGCCACCCGCGACCTGCGCGACGAGACCGCCAGGGTGTTCCGCGCCCGGGTGGCGAACCCCAGGTGGATCGCCGCCATGCAACGCCACGGCTACAAGGGCGCCTTCGAGCTCAGCGCCACCGTCGACTACCTGTTCGGCTACGACGCGACCGCCGGCGTGGTCCAGGACTGGATGTACGAGACCCTGGCCCGCAGCTACGTCTTCGACGCCGGGGTGCGGGCGTTCCTGGAGCGCTCCAACCCCTGGGCGCTGCGGGCCATCACCGAGCGCCTGCTTGAGGCCGCCGGGCGCGGGCTGTGGGCCGAGCCCGACGCCGACACGCTGGCCCGGCTGCGCGCGGCCTACCTGGCGGTGGAAGGCGACCTGGAAGACCGCGGCGGAGAGGCATCACCGCCCGTGGCGCGAGGACCGACCCCATGACCGTCGCCTACCCCTTCTCGGCGCTGGTTGGCGCCGACGAGCTGCGGCTGGCGCTCGTGCTCAACGCGGTGTCCCCGGCGATCGGCGGGGTGCTCGTGCGCGGCGAGAAGGGCACCGCGAAGTCCACCGCCGTGCGTGGCCTGGCGGCGCTGCTGCCCGACGTCGCCGTCGTCACCGGCTGCCGCTTCGCCTGTGACCCCGCCGCGCCCGACCCGGGCTGCCCCGACGG
>DASZOD010000239.1:0-13371 GCA_035550935.1 Egibacteraceae bacterium
GGCCGAGCGGGACGACCTGGAACACGGCGCGGCGCAGGTGCTGGCGTTCGACCCGGCCGGGCGGCTGCTCGTCGTGCGGGCGGGCGGGCGGCTGCGCGCCTTCGAGACGTCCGGCCAGCCGGTCGTCTACTGCCCGGCCGGGTCGAACGCCAGCACCTGCGCCGCGCCGTGCTCCAGGTCGTCCAGCTCGGCCACCGCCACGAACGGCGGCCCGGGCGGACCGGTCCGGGCGAGCAGGAACGCCAGTCCCGCTGCGGCCACCACCAGCGCCGCGGCCAGCGCTGCCAGGATCCAGCCGACACCCAGCGGGGCGCGCAGGACGATCTTGCGCGCCCGCCTGGCGGCGCGCTGGGGCAGGTAGCCGGGGGGGCCGGCGTCCTGGGCGTCGGGCGTCGGGGCGCTGCTGGGGGATGCGATGGCGGGCATTTTCGCAGCTGGCTATGCTCGGCGCTGCTGGAGCCGGGACCGGCGTGGCTGCCCGGCAGGCCGGCGGCGGCGGGGTCGCAGGCCACGGTGCGGCAGGAGGGACACCGACGTGGCGATCCGTGTGGTCATCGCCAAGCCGGGTCTGGACGGCCATGACCGTGGTGCCAAGATCGTCGCCCGGGCGCTGCGCGACGGCGGCGTGGAGGTCGTCTACACCGGCCTGCACCAGACCCCTCAGCAGATCGTCGAGGCCGCGCTGCAGGAAGACGTCCAGGCCATCGGGCTGTCGATCCACTCCGGGGCGCACATGACGCTGTTCCCACGGGTCATCGACCTGCTGCGCGAGCGCGGCGCCGACGACATCGTCGTGTTCGGCGGTGGGATCATCCCCAAGGAGGACATCGTGGCGCTCAAGGAGTACGGCGTGGCGGAGATCTTCACGCCCGGGGCGCGCACCGGCGAGATCGTCGACTGGGTCAAGGCCAACGTCGCACCGCGCGACTGAACACGGGGCCGCGCCGACCGCGGCGGCGAGGAAGGCCAGCGCATGGACCTCATGGAGTACCAGGGCAAGGAGCTGTTCCGCCGCTACGACGTCCCCACGCCCCCGCCAGGGGAGGTCGCCGCCGTCCCCGAGGAGGCCGCGCGGCTGGCGGAGCGCTTCGCGGTCCCGGTCATGGTCAAGGCGCAGGTGCTGACCGGCGGGCGGGGCAAGGCCGGTGGGGTGGCCTTCTGCCAGGACCCCACCGAGGCACGCGCCAGCGCCGAGCGGATCCTCGGCATGGACATCCGCGGTCACCGCGTCGACAAGGTGCTCGTCGAGCCTGCCAGCGACATCGCCGAGGAGTACTACCTGGCGGTGCTGCACGACCGGGTCGGCAAGGGCTACAAGGTCGTCTGCTCGGCGGAGGGCGGCGTCGACATCGAGGAGGTGAACCGCCGCAGCCCCGAGAAGGTGGTCAAGGTCGATGTCGACCCGACCAAGGGTCTGGACCCGGGGGCGGCGCGGCAGATCGTCGCCATGGCCGGGCTGCCCCGTCAGGCGCGCGAGCAGGCCGCCGGGCTGCTGCTGCGGCTCTACGCGGGGTTTGTGGACGCCGACGCGACGCTGTTCGAGGTCAACCCGCTCGTGCTCACCGCGGGCTGGCGGGTGCTGGCGCTGGACGCGAAGGTGTCCGTCGACGGCAACGCGCTGTTTCGCCATCCCGACTTCGCCGCGTGGGACGACCCGTCCGCCGCGGACCCGCTGGAGGCCCGCGCCAGGAAGCTGGGCCTGCAATACGTCAGGCTCGACGGCGACATCGGAGTGCTGGGCAACGGCGCGGGCCTGGTCATGAGCACCCTGGACGTCGTGTCCCAGGCGGGCGGCAGGCCGGCGAACTTCCTGGACGTGGGCGGGGGCGCCGACGCCGACACCATGGCCGAGTCCCTGGCCCTCGTGCTGTCCGACGAGCGGGTGGCCAGCGTGCTGGTCAACATCTTCGGCGGCATCACCCGCTGCGACCTGATCGCCCGCGGGGTGCTGGAGGCGCTGCGGCGCCTGGACGGCGCCTCCCACGAGGCCGTGTCCCAGAAGCTGGTCGTCCGCCTCGACGGGACCAACGCCGAGGAGGGCCGGCGGATCCTCGCGGAGGCCGCCCACCCCAGCATCGTCGCGGCGGCGACGATGATCGAGGCGGCCGAGCAGGCCGTCGCGCTCGCCCACGAGAGGCACGCCTGATGAGCATCCTCGTCGACGACACCACCCGGGTCGTGGTCCAGGGCATCGGCCGGCAGGGGACCTTCCACGCCAGGCGCAACCAGGCGTACGGCACCGAGGTCGTGGCCGGCGTGCACCCGCGCAAGGGCGGCACGGTGTGGGCGGAGCTGGGCGTGCCCGTCTACGCCACGGTGGCCGAGGCGGTTGCCGCCGAGGACGCCGACACGTCGATGATCATGGTGCCCGCACCGTTCGCCAAGGGCGCGATCCTGGAGGCCCACGAAGCGGGCATCGCCACGATCGTGTGCATCACCGAGGGGATGCCGGTGCACGACATGGCGGTGACCTACCACACGCTGTACCCGCGCCAGCCGGGGGGTGGCTTCGCCAAGGACGGCCGCCCGGTGCTGATCGGGCCGAACTGCCCGGGGGTGATCTCGCCGGGCAAGGCCAATGTGGGCATCATCCCCACCGAGATCACCAAGCCGGGCGGCGTCGGGCTGGTGAGCCGCTCGGGCACCCTGACCTACCAGATCATGCACGAGCTGCACCTGGCCGGGGTGGGCGTGTCGACCTGCGTGGGGATCGGCGGGGACCCGGTCGTCGGCTCCGACTTCCTCGACATCATCACCCGTTTCGCCGCCGACCCCGACACCGAGGGGATCGTGTTCGTCGGCGAGATCGGCGGCACCGAGGAGCAGAAGGTGGGGCACTGGATCGCCGAGGACCTGCCGGGCACGCCGGTCGTCGCCTACGTCGCCGGGTTCACCGCCCCGCCGGGCAGGCGCATGGGCCACGCCGGGGCGATCGTCAAGGAGGGAGGCGCCGGCGGGGAGACGGCGGCGGAAAAGAAGCAGGCCCTCGAGCGGCTCGGCATCGCCGTCGGCACGAACCCGACCGAGACGGCCCGGCTCATGATCGAGCGGCTGGCCGGCTGACCGCCCGCCGCCAGGTCAGCGCATCGGCAGGACGTAGCGCCAGATGGCCAGGTAGTGCGCGCTGGTCGCGGCGACCACGAGCAGGTGGAAGACCTCGTGGTAGCCGAACCAGCTCGGCGCGGGGTCGGGGCGCCGGCGGGCGAAGACGACCCCGCCGAGGGTGTACAGCAGGCCGCCGAGCACGATGAGCCCGGAGCCCTCCGGGGACAGGGCGGCCGTGATCTTCGCCAACGGCACCACCGCCAGCCAGCCCACCGCGATGTAGCCGGCCGTGCCGAGCCAGCGCGGCGCCCGCAGCGGCGACCCGGCGACCGCCGCGCCCACCGCCGCAACCGTCCACGCGGCCACCAGGCTCCACGTCCGCCAGTCTCCGTGCAGCGCGTGGAAGGCCACCGGCGTGAACGTCCCGGCGATGAACAGCGGGATCATCGCGCCGTCGCAGCGCGACAGTAGCTCGCGCGCCCGCACGCTCCACGAGCCGACGTGATACAGCGAGCTGGTCGCGTACAGCCCCACCAGGCAGGCCCCGAAGACGACGACCGAGACACGTCTGCCGCCACCGGCGGCCGAGCTGCCCAGCAGCCAGGCCGCGACCAGCGCGGGCGGCGTCGCCGCCGCGTGCAGCCAGCCGCGCAGCAGCGGGCGGCCGTCTGCCCGTGTGGGCGGCGGTGGACGAGGGTCGGCAGCGGCGGTCACGGGACGCATCCAAGCCGATCTGGTGCGGCGGAGCAACGGCAGTTGGCGCGCCGGGTGCCCGCCTGCAACGGACGATGTGACCGCCTCGCCCCGCGGTGGCATGATCGGGGCGGCGCGGGCACGCCATCGCGGGCCGCGTCGGGCTTGCTTCCTTCCCCCCGACAGATCTGGTGTGATGCCGTCATGCCCCGTGCCGCCGCCATCATCGGGCTGCTCATCGTCGCACTGCTCGTGGCCGCCGTCGTGGCGCTGATCGTGCGCCAGCCCGACCTCGGCGACGTGGCCGACCGCGCCGAGCCTCCCGAGGCGACCCCACCGGCGCAGACCGAGCCGCCGCCGGCCACCGAGCGCGAACCGACCGCCCCGGTGCCCACCGTGCGGTCCACCCCGACCGCGACGGAAGGCGCGACCGAGCCGTCGCCGACGGCGGCACCGACCGCTTCGCCCACCGCCACCCCCGGAGCGCTGGCGGCGCCGGGCGAGCCCGACCGACGCAACGCCACCCCCGAGGGCCCGATGCCGGCGTCCGGCGGCGGCGCCGTCGGCGCCGGGTTGGCGCTGGCCGCAGCCGGATACGCTGCGGGCAGGCGCATCCGGCGCTGAGGAGCACGCAGGCGTGGGCAAGCCGATCGTCGTGCTGATCTCCGGCTCGGGCACGAACCTGCAGGCACTGCTGGACCACCCCGACCTGGGCGGGCGCGTCGAGCTCGCCGTGTCGGACCGGCCGGACGCGGCGGGGCTGGAGCGCGCCCGGGCAGCAGGCGTCGAGGCCTGCTGCGTCGACTACCGGGCCTGGCCCGAGCGGCGATCCTGGGAGGCGGCCCTGAGCGAGCGCGTGGCCGCGGCCACGCCCGACCTCGTCGTGCTGGCAGGCTTCATGCGCGTGCTGTCACCGGCCTTCGTGGCCCGCTGGCCGATCATCAACGTGCACCCGTCGCTGCTGCCGGCGTTCCCCGGCGCCCACGCGGTGGCCGACGCGCTCGCCTGGGGCGTCAAGGTGACCGGCTCGACCGTGCACTTCGTCGACGAGCAGGTCGACCACGGTCCGATCATCGCCCAGGAGGCGGTCCACGTGCGCCTCGACGACACGCCCGAGTCCCTGCACGCGCGCATCAAGGCCGTCGAGCACCGTCTGCTGCCCTGCTGCGTGGCCCTGTTCTGCCGGGACCGGCTCCGGGTGGAGGGCCGCGTCGTGAGGATCGCGCCATGAGCCGGCAGTCAGCGCCCGGTGACGTCGTGCCGGTACGTCAGGCGATCGTCAGCGTCTGGGACAAGGCCGGGCTGCCCGCTCTGGCCCGCGGGCTCGCCGCGGCCGGGGCGAGGATCGTGTCCACCGGCTCGACCGCCAGGGCGGTGCGCGCCGCCGGGGTGGAGGTCACCGAGGTCAGCGAGATCACCGGCTTCCCCGAGATCATGGACGGCCGGGTCAAGACCCTGCACCCGGCGGTCCACGCGGGCATCCTGGCCGACCGGGACCGTGACAGCCACCTGGCCGCACTGACCGAGCACGCCATCGTTCCGTTCGAGCTGGTGGTGGCCAACCTCTACCCGTTCCGGGCCGCCGTGCTCGACTCGCCAGCCGCCGATCCGGCGCAGGCCATCGAGATGATCGACGTCGGCGGCCCGACGATGGTGCGCGCCGCGGCGAAGAACCATCGGCACGTCGCCATCGCCGTCGACCCGGCCGACTACCCGGCGCTGCTCGAGGAGCTGGCCGCCCACGGCGGCGTGACCGCGGCCACCCGCCGGCAGCTGGCGGCCAAGGCCTTCGCCCACACCGCCGCCTACGACGCCGACGTCGCGGCCTGGTTCGCCCGCGGCCAGGGTCTCCCGTCCGCACTGGCCGCGGTGTGGCGCAAGCGCGAGGACCTGCGCTACGGCGAGAACCCCCACCAGCGGGCGGCCTACTACGTCGAGCGCGGCAGCCCGTGGGGCCTGGCTTCGGCCCGCCAGCTGCACGGCAAGGAGCTGTCGTACAACAACCTGCTCGACGCCGACGCGGCGTGGGCGATGGCCGCCGACTTCACCGAGCCCTGCGTGGCGATCGTCAAGCACACCAACCCGGCCGGACTGGCCGTGGCCGACAGCCTTGCGGAGGCGCACTCGAAGGCCCTTGCCAGCGACCCGCTCAGCGCCTTCGGCGGCATCGTGGCCGCCAACCGGGTGATCGACGCCGACACGGCCGGGCGGATCGTCGACGTGTTCACCGAGGTCGTGGTGGCCCCTGGCTACGGCGAGGGCGCCCTGCAGACGCTGCGGCGCAAGAAGAACCTGCGGGTGCTCCAGCTCGACGAGCCGCAACCCCCGGCGGCCACCTGGACGCTGCGTAGCGTGGCCGGTGGCCTGCTGGTGCAGGAGCCTGACGCGTTCGGCGGCGACGCCGGCTGGACCGTGCCGACGGCGGCGAAACCGGGCGACGACACGATGCGGGAGCTGCGCTTCGCCTGGCGCGTCTGCCGCCACGTCAAGTCCAACGCGATCGTGCTAGCGGCGGGTGAGGCGACCGTGGGCGTCGGCGCCGGCCAGATGTCGCGGGTCGACAGCGTGCGCCTCGCGGTCGACAAGTCGCAGGGCCGCAGCAGGGGTGCGGTGCTGGCCAGCGACGCGTTCTTTCCCTTCCGCGACGCGACCGACGCCGCCATCGACGCCGGGGTGGTCGCGATCGTCCAGCCCGGCGGCAGCGTCGGCGACCGCGACGTCATCGCCTCCTGCGACGAGCGCGGCGTGCCCATGGTGTTCACCGGCCGGCGCCACTTCCGCCACTAGCAGGCCTAGCTCCTGGCCGGCGGCCGCCCGCGCGGTCACACGCGTTGACCAGCGCTTCCAGGTGCGGCCCGGGCAGCGGGACCGCACCCGGGCGGGCGAGGTGGTAGCCCTGGGCCCAGGGGATGCCCAAGCCACGCAGGGCCTCACACTCCTGTCGGGTCTCGACGCCTTCGGCGATGATCACAGCATCGATCTCGCGGCCGAAGCTGACCATGGCGGCGCCCAGTGCCCGCCGAGCGGGGTCGAAATCGATGCCGCGGGTGAGGGCGGTGTCGAGCTTGAGCATGTCCGGACGCAGGCGCAGGACGTGCTGGAGGCCGGAGTAGCCCGCGCCGGCGTCGTCCACGGCGACACGCACGCCGCGGTCCCGCAGGCGGTCCAGCGCCGCCAGCAACGGCTCGTAGTCGTCGACGCGGGCGTGCTCGGTCAGTTCCAGCACGATGCGGTGGGTGGGGAACCGCTCCAGCAGGCGCGCCAGCTCGGGGGCAACCGCGGTCGCCGGCGAGGTGTTCACGGACAGGAAGGCATCCGGTGGCAGCTGGTCGAGTTGGCTGAGGGCGGCACCGGCCGCAGCCAGTTCCAGTTCGCAGCCCCGTCCGACGGCGGCGGCTTCGTCGAACCACTCGTTGGGCGGTCGGTGTGGCTCACCCCTGAACCGGGCGAGCGCTTCGACTCCCCAGACCTTGCCGGTGTTCAGGTCGGCGATCGGCTGGAACACCATGGTCAGCGCGTTGCCGGACAGGACGCCGTCGACGCGTTGGAGCCGCTGGCGGCGCGCCTCCGCGAGGCGCCGCTCCTGTTGCGCGCGCCTGTCCAGGTCGGCTCGCAGCGCGGCGTTGTGGCGCTGGACGTCGATGTACAGCGCGCGGGTCTCGAGCAGGTTGCGTACCCGCAGGATCACCTCGGCGTGGTCGAACGGTTTGGTGACGAAGTCCTTGGCGCCCGCATCGAGCGCCCGGTCCCTGGTCACCGTCGTGCTGTCGGCGGTGAGGACCAGCACCGGCACGAAGGCGTCGTCGGGCAGCGCCGCCCGCAGCGCGGACAGGACGGCGAAGCCGTCCATGTGGGGCATGTGCAGGTCGAGCAGCACGAGGTCGGCACCCACCTCGAGGCAGCGGCGTACGGCCTGGCGCGGGTCGGTCACGCCGTGGACGTTCGCCACGCCGGCCGACTGGAGCAGCCGCTCGAGGAGTGCCACGTTGGCCGGCTGGTCGTCGACGATCAGCGCGCAGGCGGCGCCCGACTTGCCGAGGACGGCGCTGCACGGGCCCGCGCCCGCAGACCCCGGCGACTGCCCGCGATGAGCCAATAGATCACGCTCCGTTGTTCAACGATCACGTATGGTACTATTTCGGCGGGCTTGATGGCTACCGAAGCGATGCGCACGGCACGCTGACAGCCGCTGTCGAGCCCGCCGCGTCATCCGACGCGGGACGTCGCCGACGACGGAGTGAGCGTGGGGCATCTCGCACCCGACCTGCTGTCCTGGGCGCGCCTCGCGGTGGTGGCGACGTTCGCCGTGCTGGCACTGGTTGCTGTGGTGCGGGCCCCGCGCTCGGGGCCGGTCGGCTGGTGGGTGGCGGCCGCGTTCGGCTCGTTGGCTCTGGCGCTGCTGGCAGGTTGGGTCCCCGAGCTGCTCGGTGGCCAGCTGCCCGGGTGGCTGGATGAGCTCCGCATCGTCCTGATCGTCGTCTTCCCCTACCTGCTGCTGCGGTTCACCGCCTCGTTCCGTGACCTTCCCCGGTGGCTGGAGATCGCCGCGGCGGCGGCCACGGCCGGCGTGGTGGTGGCGACGGTCGCGTTGCCCCCCCTGCCTGCGTCCGGCACCGCTCGGCCGCCGTGGGCCAGCGCGTACGTCGCCGCCGTGCTCGCGTACTGGGTGCTGGTGTCGCTGGTGACCGTGGTCCGCCTGTGGCAGGCCGGCGCTGGCCAGCCCAGCGTGGCCCGCCGCCGCATGCGACTGATGAGCGCCGCCACGGCGGTGCTTGCCGTCGCACTGCTGCTGGCGGGCCAGCCCGGGGGGGTGTCGCCCGTGGTGGCGTTGCTGGTGCAGGTGACCGCGCTGGCCAGCGGGTGCATCTTCGGTCTGGGCTTCAGTCCACCCCGGGCCCTCCGCCTGTCCTGGCGACGAGCGGAGGTACAGCATCTGCAGCACGCGACGATGGCGGTCCTGCGCGCCGACACCGTGGATCAGGTGGCCCGGGAGTTGCTGCCACCCACCGCGCGCATCGTCGGGGGGGCCGGCGCCGCCCTGGTGGACATCAATGGCCTCGTGGTGACCGCACATGGGCAGGTCCCTGAGGTCGGTACGGACCTCGCACCCGCGGGTGCGGCTGGGCCTGCGCGGGAGGTCCTGCCGCTCGGCGAGGGTCGCGGCGAGCTGGTGGTGTGGACCAGCCCGTACAGCCCCTTCTTCGGCCGGGAAGAAATCGACCTGCTGCGGACCATGGGGGCGATCGCCAGCCTGGCGCTGGAACGATGCGAGCTGCTCGAGGACGAACGAGCGCAGCGCAAGGCGCTCGAGCAGGCGCGCCGGGAGGCGGAGCGCGCCCGCGATGAGGCATCCCGGGCCAACACTGCCAAGAGCGAGTTCCTGTCGCGGATGAGCCACGAGCTGCGCACGCCTCTGAACGCGATCCTGGGATTTGGCCAGCTTCTGGAGACGTCCACCCTCGACGCCGACGACCAGGAAGGGGTGAAGCACATCCTCAAGGCGGGCCGGCACCTGCTCGCACTGATCAACGATGTGCTCGACCTGTCACGCATCGAGGCGGGCACGTTGACGATCTCCCTCGAGCCGGTCCACGCCGGAGAGTTGATCGACGACGCGGTCGGCCTGATCCAGCCGCTGGCCGACAGCCGCTCGATCCGGCTCACCATCGGCGCCGACCGGTGCGGCACGTTCGTCAGGACCGATCGCCAGCGGTGCCGCCAGATCCTGCTCAACCTGCTGTCCAACGCGGTGAAGTACAACCACGACGGGGGCGAGGTGGAGGTCCGCTGTGCCCGCGTGGCCGAGGAGACCCTGCGGGTCTCGGTGCGCGACAGTGGGCCCGGCATCGACCCGGCCCGGCGGGAACGACTGTTCGAGCCGTTCGAGCGCCTGGGCGCCGAGAGCTCGAACGTGGAAGGCACCGGCTTGGGACTGGCGCTCACCAAGCAGCTGGTGGAGCGCCTGGGCGGGGCCATCGGGGTCGACACCGCGCCAGGGCAGGGCACCACCTTCTGGATCGACCTGCCCGTCACCCAGCGACCAGCTGACTCCAGCGAACCTGCCACACGTCCGCAGAAGCCGGCGGAGCGGGCGGACCGCACGCTGCTGCTGGTCGAGGACAACCTGGCCAACCTGCGCGTCGTCGAAGCGATGCTACGCAGACGCCCGGGCATCGCCGTGCTGCCCGCCATGCAGGGAAGGCTGGCCATCGAGCTGGCGCACGAGCACCAGCCCGACGTGATCGTGCTGGACCTGCACCTGCCCGACCTGCCTGGGCGCGAGGTCCTGCACCGGTTGCTGGCCGACCCGCGCACACGCGGCATCCCGGTGGTGATCGCCAGCGCCGACGCCACGCCCGGACGGGTGCGACAGCTGCGGGAGGAGGGCGCGTTCGAGTACCTGGCGAAGCCCCTGGACCTCTGGCACTTCCTCGAGGTGGTGGACGCGGCCCTGACGCGCCGCGACGCGGGCCGCGAACACGGTGCGAACTCTCGGCACCTGGACGCCACCGGCTGATCCGGTCGAAGGCCACGTCGCCCTCGGGTTCCACCCGACGCCCCATGCGCGCGGGCGACCAATGCGTCCGCCGAGGTCTGGGGCGCGCGGTGGCTAACGCAGCGGAGGGACGGGGGCGGGATCGGCGTACAGGCTGGCGGGCAGGTCAGCCAGGAGCGCGTCGAAGGGAGCGCTGGCGGCGTTCTGCTGGTAGGAGAAGACCACTGCTCCGTCGGTGGCCTGCAACGCCTGGGCGTGTTGGGCCAGTGAGTCGAGGGGGCGGTTCAGCCAGGCGCCTTGGCCGACCGCGATGACGCAGTTGCGCCCTCGAGCGGCCGAACAGTCGGCGTCCAGCCGCTGCTCGAACGCCACCCAGCCGTCGAACCAGGCGCGCTGCGCCGCGTCGTGCTCGCGGAAGTAGTTCATGGGAAAGACCGCGTCCACCAGGCCGTCGGCCAGCCAGTCCGGCCAGGCCTGGAAGACGTCCCACCAGGTCCTGGTGTCGGTGTAGGAGGTCGGCGACGCCGGGGCCGCACCGATCGTGGAACCGGCCACGGTCACCCCCACCGCCGGGTTGGCGGCGTGGACGGCCTCGGCGATGCGCGCCGCGAGGTCGCGGGTCTGCTGGCGCCGCCACGCGCCCCACTGCGCGTCGTCGGGGGCGGGCCGGTCGCCGCGGCCGGTGGCCTCCTGGAAGCGCTGCAGCGACCGGGGGTGGTAGCCCCACTCGCGCGATTCGTAGCGCAGGTAGTCCACGTGTACCGCGTCGACCGGGTAGCGCTCGGCCAGCTCACCGAAGACGGCGACGACGTGGTCCTGCACGGCCGGGACGCCGGGGTCGAAGAATGTCCCTGACGAACCGTCGGCGGTCACCGACACCCAGGGGTCGGCGCTGCTCGGCCCGTGCGCCTCCCACAGCGGCAGGCGCCGCCCGGCGTACACACCGTGGTAGGCGGGCAGCGCGGGCACCCAGGCGTGCACCGCCAGGCCGCGGTCACGCGCCGCGGTCAGCAGCCGGTCCAGCACGTCGAGGTCGGCGGGCAGCGCCGGGTCGGAGGTGCGCGGCAGCACGGCCGAGCGGTAGTAGGCGTCGTGGCGGCGGGCCACCTCGACGATCACCGTGTTCAGGTTCGCCGCGGCGGCCGCGTCCAGCATCGCGTCGATGCCCGGGCGCGACTTGAGGGAGTCGTCGAACAGGTGCGCCCACATCGCGCGCAGCTGCGGCACCGGGCCGCCGGCGGCCGCCTCGTCGTAGCGCTGCTCGAGCGCCGCGACCAGTTCGGGGCTCAACACCGCCGCGCCCCCGACCAGCCGCAGGGGGGTTGCCGGGCCCAGCCCGCCCAGGCGCAGCCAGCGGTCGGTGCCCCGCCCCGGCCGGTCGCGCTCGGCATACAGGACCGGGCCGCCGCCGGGACGGGCCGCCGACCAGCCCGCGCCGATGGCGTCGACCAGGCCGTGGTCGCTGGCCAGGAACACCTGGCCGGCGGCGGGGAAGGCCCGCGCCGCCGACGCGGCGGTCTCGGCGCGGTTGCCGCCTGAGACGCGCCTGACCCGGTCGGCGCCGACCAGCCTCGCCAGCTCCTGCTCGGTCGCTTCGGAGACCACGCCGTAGCCGCCGACGATCACCACCCCCTCCAGGCCTTGCAGCGCCTGAGCGGTCACCCCGGGCACGCCGTCGGGGCCCACCAGCAGCAGCGCCGCGCCCTGGCGGGCCGCGGGCGCCCCCGCCACCAGCGCGTCGGCGGGACGGAAGCCGTTGACCACGAACGCCGTCCCTGACGCGCCTGCCCGTGCCGACACCCGCGCGGCGGTGGCGTAGCGGTCGGGGCCGTGGACGCGTTCCACGGTCGCGGTGGGCACGGCCGCCGCGACCGCGGCGACGACCGTGTCGCTGACCGCCGACGGGCCGCCCAGCACGAGCACGCTGCGAGGCATCAGGCGGCGCAGCTCCGCGGCGGTCACGTCGGGCAGCCGCACAGGGTCGGTGAGCAGGATCGGACCGTCAGCGGCGCGCGCCAGGACCGTGCCGGCCAGCGCGTCGGCCCAGCCGCCCGCGTCGTCGCCGCGCGCCAGCAGTACCGCGCCCACGGTGGGCAGCGGGTAGGCCGCCCGCGCGGCGCAGGCGGCGGTGGCGTAGCGCTCGGCGCCGGCGACACGGTCGATCGGCCAGCGGGCGCTCTCGGCCCGCGGGCAGTCGGGCGGGATCATCGGCGCGACCGCGCGGGACGCCGAGGTCTCAGCCGCCAGCCCGAGCGCCAACACCACCGCCCAGACGATCGCCACACGCCTCACCCGCCTCGCCCCGCTTCCCGCATGCCGTCGCCGGTGTCCCGCTGACGTGAGCGTAGCGCCGGCGCGCGCGCTCGACTGCGCGGTCGAGAGGTTGGGCCGAAGCGGGCTTGTAGAAGCTGGCAGCGGTGATCACGGCGCGCGTGCGGGCGGTCCCGGGATGGTTGCATGCCCCCCGAATCCGGCCGTGGGTTGGCTTCGACACGGACAGGGCCGACCCACTGGCGAGGCGGCGCGCCCAGAGCGCCCGGGACCTGCACGGTGGGTCAGTTGGCCCGGGCCGACCGGTCACGCCGTGGAGCGCACCACGAGCGCGCGCGAGGCGAGCGCTGAGCCGGGCACGAGCAGCAGCAGCCCGAGCGGCGAGGAGAAGAACAGCCAGCCGTACAGCTCGGCTGACACCCCCCGGGCGGCGAGCACGAGCGCGGGCGCGACCGCCAGGACCGTCAGCCCGGTAACGCCGGCCCTGCGGTGCCCGCGCAGCCGCAGCAGCACCCAGCAGCCCGCCGCCGCGCCCGCCCAGGCCCCGCCGAACAGGCCTCCGGCGAGCACGGCCAGGCCGCCCAGACCGGCCTCGGCCCGCACGAAGACCGACGAGACGTACAGGCCGATGGCGGCCAGGACGGCCGCCCCCCCGACGGCGCCGAAGGCCGCCGCCACGTAGCCACGCCGGTGCGGCGTCGCAGCTAGGCTGCCATCCCTTCGGCCCCGCCGTTCCCCCGAGAACACCGCGCGACGGTAGCACGGCGGCAGCGCACCGGCTGACGCTAACGTGAACGCCGATGACCCGCCCGCGCGCGCCCGCCGGCCCTCGACGGGGACGGTGCCCGCCCGCCCGCCGCCGCCTC
>DASZOD010000240.1:0-3376 GCA_035550935.1 Egibacteraceae bacterium
GGCGGCGCCGCAGGCGCCGCCGGCGGGCGGGCATCCTCTCGGGGAACGGATGCCGGTTCAGGCTAGCGCCAGGTCATGGCGCCAGCGCGGCGAACGGCGCGACCGGCAGGTTGCGCAGCAGCCAGAAGGCTACGACGGCCACCAGCAGGGCGTTGATGGCGCGGGCTGACGGCTGGAAGCGGGGCGGGGCGGCCAGGCCGAGCGCGGGCAGGGCCCACGCCAGGTAGGACCATACGAGGTAGGGCAGCGCCAGAACCATGAGCAGGTTGAAACCGAGCGCCGCGGAGGGATCGCCGCGCAGGAGCCGGTGCAGGCCGCGCAGCGACCCGCAGCCAGGACAGTAGCGTCCGGTCAGCGCGAGGAACGGGCAGAGGGGGTAGCGGCCCGGCTGTGAGGGGTCGACGAGCGCGAGCAGGGTGCAGCCGGCGGCCGCGCCAACGCCGACCACCGCGGGGCCGACCCAGGCAGGCAGGCGATGGTAGCCGGCCTCGACCCGCCGCTGCAGAGAGAGCGCCGCAGTCACCGACTCCTCACTGCATCCCTTCCAGCCCGGCACCGAGGATGCCCAGGAAGACCACCAACACCAGCCACAGCAGCACCCCGGCAAGGCCCAACCCAAAGGAGACCCACGACCACGTCTTCGCCTTGCGGGACGAGTCCAGGGCTCCCGGGTAGTCGCCGGCGGCCAGCTTGGTGTTGACCTGGGAGGCGAAGACGATCGCCACGATTCCCGTCGGCAGGCAGCAGAACAGGGTGGTCAGGATGGCCTGCACGAGATAGTTGGGCACCTGTGCGGGCTGAGACGGATATTGGACCTGGCTCATGGGTCCCCCCTCGTGGCGCCCTGCGGCCGCTCGCGGCAGCCCGGCAGGCGCTTGGCGGGCGCAGGCTACAGCAGCGCACCGCTACGGCCAATCGCTGACGGAGAAGGGGCGCGGAGCGTCCGCGCTAGGAGCCGGTGCCGGCGACAGCGTGGCCGTCGTCCCCGCGGCGGGTGACGGCGGGCTCGGCACGCTCCGCGGGCAGGTCGTTGATCTCGGCTTCCAGCTCCGCGTAGACCGGGTGCAGGGCGATCGCAAAGACGCCCTGGCCGCGCTGGATGAGGTCGATGATCTCGCGCTGGTCGTCGAGGGCGTAGATGCGCTTACCGTCGCTGAGCAGCGTGATGGCGCGCAGCGACAGCCCCCGCTCGCGCACGTACTCGATCGCAGCCCGGATGCGCTGGAGGCTGACGCCGGTGTCCAGCAACCGCTTGATGACCTTGAGCTGGACGATGTCCTCGAACGAATACAGCCGCTGGGAGCCCGAGCCTTCGGCGTCGCGCACCGACGGGGTGACCAGGCCGGTGGTCGTCCAGTAGTCAAGCTGGCGGTAGCTGATCCCCACGACCTTGCAGACGGCGGGACCTCGGTAGCCGACCGGGCCTTCTTCCAGCCCCGGCAGCGGGATGTCGCGCAGGTAACGGTTCCGCCGTGCGCCCACCACGCCATCCTCCACCGGATCCAGCGGGGATCCCAGCGCCGTAATTACGCAGGGTCCGCACTGTACCTGGGCCTTGGCCGCCGGTCAAGGAGCAGTCCTCACAGGAAGCGCGTCCGTCCACACGGTCGGCTGGAATTGTGCACAGTCTGTGCACAACCTTGTGGAAACGTTTGCCGGCCAGCGCCCGGCGAGTCGGTCAGGCGACGGCTACTCGCGGAAGTCCTCCGGGGTGACGCTGTCGAGGAACTCCTTGAAACGCTCGACCTCGTCTTCCTCGTCGTCTTGGATCTGGATACCAGCCTCGGCCAGCACGGCTTCGTTGGCGTAGATCGGAACGGTGGCACGCACCGCCAAGGCGATCGCGTCCGACGGTCGCGACGACACCACGACCGACTGGCCGTCCTGGGTCATCTGGATCTCGGCGTAGAACGTGCCTTCCCGCAGCTCGGTGACGACGATGCGGTCCACGACCACCTGCAGGTTGGCCAGCAGATCGCGCATGAGGTCGTGCGTCATCGGCCGGGCGGTGACCACTCCCTGCAGGGCGAAGGCGATGGACGTGGCCTCGACCGCACCGATCCAGATGGGGAGGAAACGGTCGCCGGTACGCTCCTTGAGCAGGACGATCGGCTGGTTGTGTGGGAGCTCCACGCGCACACCCACCAACTCGAGCTCGATCACCGGTCGGCTCCTCTGTTCGTGGTCGGTGCGCCCGGGGCAGCAACCCCACGGGCGAGTCTACGTGGACCCCCTGCGGCCCTCAATCGGTGGCCCTCAGGCCGCCCGGTCGATCGGTCGCAGCCGGACGAACGCGCGGACAGCGTCGTGCAGCGCCGTTCCGACCGCGGCCGCAGCCACTGGCGGGGCAGCAGCTGGGACCGCGCCGGCGGTGACGAGACCGACCGTGGCGGCCGCCTCGCCCTCGACCAGCAGCTGGGCCTCGCCCGCCGGCACGCCAGCGGGCGCGGGGCGGGCAAGGTCCGGCCGCAGCAGCGTACGCCAGCTCACCGGCTCACCGACCGGCACGGTCACTCCCAGCGGCGCGGCGGCGACCACCCCGACGTCCGCGTCGGCCCAGCGGTAACGGGCCGCCTCCGCGCCAGCGACCAGCGGCTGGGCACGCCGGTAGCCGGAGAAGCCATGGTCAAGCAGCGCTCCCGCCTCGGCGAAGCTGTCCTCGCTTCCCAGCACCACCGCGTAGAGGGTCCGGCCGTCGCGGGTGGCGCTGGCGATGAGGCACTGGCCGGCCAGCGCCGTGAACCCGGTCTTCACCCCGGTGGCTCCCGGATAGCGGAACAGCAGCTCGTTGCGGTTGCGCAGCAGGCCGAAGCCGGGCACGCGCAAGCTCTGGGCCCCGGCCCAGCGGGCGAACTGCGGGTCGCGCATGGCGGTGTCGGCAAGCACCGCCAGGTCCAGGGGGCTGGCATGATGACCGGGGTCGTCGGTCAGTCCGGTCGCGTTGAGGAACACCGTGTCGCGCAGGCCGAGCTCGGTGGCCCGCGCGTTCATGCCCGCCACGAACGCCGCCTCGCTGCCAGCCACGTGCTCGGCCACGGCCACCGCCGCGTCGTTGCCGCTGCGCAGCAGCAGCCCCGCCAGCAGGCTGCTCATGGCAATCCGGTCGCCCGGCGCCAGGCCCAGGCCGGCCGCACCGGGCCGGTTGTCGGCCTGGGCGGCCGCCGCCGACACCGTCACCGTGTCGGTGACCGTGCCCGCCTCCAGCGCCAGCAGTACGGTCATGACCTTGGTGGTGGACGCCATCCGCCGGGGTGCGGCGGCGTCCTTGCCGTACAGCACGGCCCGGTCGGCGGGGTCCCACAGCACCGCGCCGGCGGCGGTGACCGGCGGAGGCGGCGGCAGCGCCACCGCCTCCGGGTCCTGGGCGGCCGCCGGC
>DASZOD010000241.1:0-2464 GCA_035550935.1 Egibacteraceae bacterium
GAGTCCGACCGCCAGCAGGGCCACGACGACGCGCATGCGGGGCTGAGTGTACTGGCCGTTGGCGCAGCCGACGCTGGGTAGCACGCACTGCGGGCTACCGGCTCATGTCCGGTGGTTTTTGCCGCAACGGGCAGGACCGGCCTATGGCGGCGTCGAAGTCGTCGGCTACCCGCAATGCACCGCCGGGGGTGGCGCGGCGGCCACTCCCGGCACGGTGCGTCAGGTGCCGGTCGCGGCGGCCGACACCTGATCGAGACCCCGGGCTACGGCGCGGGGTCTCGATCGTGGAGGTCTCGACGCCTCGGACCTGGCGGCTCCCCGGGCCACGAACACGACCCACTCGCCGACCTGGCGAACCTGCGTGCGCAGGCCGGCCGCGGTCAGCGCGTCGCGGGCCTGGGCCTCGCGCTCCAGGCTGACGCCGGAGGCCACGAGCGTGCCGCTGGGCACCAGCCGTGCGGCCAGCCGCCCGGCCAGCGCCGCCAGCGTCGCGGTGTCCAGGTTGGCGACCACGAGGTCGAACAGCCCGGGTCTGGCAGCCTCCACCGACCCGTGGCGGACCCGCACCGCAGGGCGGACCGCATTGGCGGCGGCGTTGGCGGTCGCGGCCTCGACCGCCAACGGGTCGGTGTCGACCGCGACGACCCGGGCGGCGCCCAGACGCGCCGCGCAGACCGCCAGCACGCCGCTGCCGGTGCCCACGTCGAGGACCCGACGGCCCCGCAGGTCGCCGTCTTGCATCGCCGCCAGGCACGCCTTGGTGGTGTCGTGGTGGCCGGTGCCGAATGCCTGGCCAGGCTCGATGACGACCCACAGCCGCCCGCCAAGCCCCCTCGGGGGCGCCGCCCACGGAGGCGCGACCGTGACCACGCCGACGCGGACCGGCTCCAGGCCCTGCTTCCAGGCCTCGTTCCAGTCCCGGTCGGGCACCGGTTCCCACCTGCCGGGGACGGCCAGGCCGTCGCGGCGAGCCGCCAGGTACGCGGTGGCGCACCCGTCCTGCTCGGCGATCCCCAGCAGCCCGGCGGTCTCGAGTGCCGGCAGGTGCACGTTGAGCTCGTCCATCGAGAGCTGGGTGTGCAGCGCCCACGCCTGCGGGGCGACTCGGTCGCCGCCGGTCACCAGTGGCGCACGGGTCATCGTCTCTGCCGCTGCTCGGCGACCTGGAAGGTCCACAGCTCCGAGGCGCTGGCGGCGGGCCCCTGCGCGGCGTGCTGCGCGTGGCCCTTCGTGAACGCCTGCGACTCGACCCACGCCGTGAACGACGACTCGGAGTCCCACCGGGTGTAGACCAGGTAGCGGTCCTGGCCTCCGACCGGACGCAACAGCTCGAAGGCTTCGAAGCCCTCCATCCTGTCGACCTCCCCGGCGCGCGCGGAGAAGCGCTGCTCGATCGTCTCCCGCATGTCCCCCGGGACGGTCAGTACGTTGATGGCGACGAACGACACGACCGGGTTCCTTTCGTCGACGGCGCGGCCAGGTTTGACTGTAGCCGGGCGTCGGGAAGCAGGCGGGTGTGACGCCCACCTGCGTCTACCGCGTCGACCCGGCGCTGGTCGACCTGCTCGACGCCTGCCTGGGGCCTCCGCTGGACTCCTACGTGCGGGGATGGCAGGTGTGGTTGGAGCCCAACGGCCCCGGCGGGGCCACCCTGGAGTGGCGGCTGCACCCGCCCGCGGGCTTTGGCATGCCCGCAGGCGTCGACCCCCACGACCTGTTCGACGCCGTCCTGCAGGCACTGGCCGAGGCCGACGAAGCGGCCAGCGCCACGTTGACGATCGGCCGCGAGCAGCGCCGGCTCGATGGGATCTGGGAGGCCCTCGAGGTCTTCCCCGCATTCGGTGACCCCATGGAACCCGACCAGCTCGTCGCGGCGGCTACCGCGGCGCTGCGCGGCCGCCGGCCCGAGGCCGCCGGCTTGGTCGACCACGCCCGCCTCGGGGACCTGTGGAAGGGCCGTCGGGGCGACTTCTCGGTCGGCCGGGCGCTGCTGGCGCAGCTGGAGCCGGTGCTGCCGTGACCGCGGCCTTCACCGGGCTGATCGCCGCAGCGGCCTTCCGGGGAACCTACCGGCGCCCGGCGCCGGACCCCGACCGCCGCCAGCCCGCCCCGGCGGGCAGCGAGGTCGTCGTGGTCGGCGCCTGGCGGCATTCGCCCCTGGGGCGCTTCGTCGACGTCATGTGGGTCCGCGGCGACGGCCACCGGGTGCTGCTGGCCCCCTCCGAGGCGGTCGCGCGGTTCGTGTCGTCGGTGTACGTCTTCGACCGGGTCCAGGTCGTCGCCCTGCGCGGAGGCTGGGACGGCACCGCGGTGACGGTCGAGGCCGGCCCGCTGCGCCTGCGGCTGCAGGCCGGCCCGCGGGACTGGCGCTCCTGGCTGTTCGCCCTGCGCCCGCGGGTGCTGCGACGCTGGCCTCCGTGGCTGGCGCTCGAGGAGCGCGTCGCCCGGCCCCTCGTGGCCCTGC
>DASZOD010000242.1:0-3087 GCA_035550935.1 Egibacteraceae bacterium
GGCTCGACGTCGTCGCCCTGGACGGAAGCCGGGTGCCGGTGACCTGGGACGTCGCCGCGCTGCCCTATCTGGTCGACGTCGTCTGGGGCGAGGAGGGCCCCCTGACCGTGGTCGTGCAGTCGCGCGCCCAGCGCACCGTGCAGGTCCTGGCCGCCGATCCCGACACCGGCGCTGCCAGCGTCGTGCGCCGCGACCGCGACTCGCGCTGGGTCGACATCGTGCCCGGGGTTCCCCGCTGGCTGGCCGACGGCCGGCTGGTGCACACCGCCGACGACCGCGACACCCGCCGCGTGGCCCTGGACGGCGCGCCGGTGTCGGGATCGGCGGCCAGGACCTGCACGGTGCGCTGGTCGCGCGACTGCACGACCACGGTCAGGGGGCCCTCCTCGCCCCAGACGACGTCGACCAGATAGGGCAGCTCGGCGACGTCCCAGGTCACTGGCACCCGGCTTCCGTCCAGGGCGACGACGTCGAGCCCGACCCGGGCGTTGGCGGTCCCCGCCGCCGGGTAGGCCACCGGCGTGGGAGGCCGAGCCGGGTCGGCCGGGTCCGACAGGTGCCAGCGCGCCACGTCGGCGGTGTCGACGCGCGCCACCGCCAGCCGGCGGCTGTCGGGCGCCCACCAGAAGCCCCGGGTGCGCCCCAGCTCCTCGGCGGCGACGAACTCGGCCAGCCCCCAGCTGACGGTCGGCGCGTCCTCGCCGACCAGCCGGCGGGCGCCGCCGCCGTCGAGGTCGGCGACGTACAGCGCCCGCTCGCGCACGTAGGCCACCTGGCGGCCGTCCGGGCTGGGACGCGGATCGACCACCGGGCCGTCGACGGCCAGCGCCCGGGCCCCGCCGGTCAGGTCGGCCACGTACAGGCGCCCGCCCAGGGCGAACGCCGCCCGGACGACCGCCCGGTCGGTGGCGTAGGCCACGATCCCGCCGGCGGCCTCGCGCACGCGCTCTCGGCGGGCCCGCTCCTCGGCGGGCAGGCCATCTGGGGCGCCGGGCCGGTGGGGCTCGGCGACGCAGCGCTCGACGCCCGAGGCCAGGTCCAGCACCCACAGGCGCTGCCGGGGATCGTCGCCGGCGGGGCTGCGCAGGAAGGCCACCCGGGCGCCGTCGGGCGCGGCCGAGAAGCACCGGGGCACCCCCAGGGTGAAGCCGCGGGTGCGGGCGTACCGGCGGGGGAAGCCCTCGCCGCCTCCGGTCACCGCGTCAGGCCGCCGACGACTGGGTGGCGCCGGGATCGCAGGTCACGCGATCTCCTCGGAGGCCACCGGCTCGACCGCCTGCGCCACCCGTTCGGGCACCAGCCCGGCGGGCGCTGCGGCCGCCAGCGGCTCTGCCGCCGGGGGCGCCGGTTCGGTGGCCGGCCGCCTGGGGCAGCGGCGCTCGTGGCCCGGTCGGACCCAGGTCCAGGCGGCGCAGTGAGGACAGCGGGTTCCTTCCCTGACGATGGGGTTGCCCTCCAGGGGGCGAGGCAGGCCGACCGCCAATCCGGCGCACACGAACGCCTCGTAGGCCTTCTCGGCCAGCTGACGGTTGCGCTGGGCGAGGTCCTCCAGGACGGTCTGTGGCTCGAGATCGGCACCGTCGGCCACGAGGCGGGCCAGCAGCTCGGCGGTCTCGGGCCTGCCGGGGTCCAGGCCGTCCAGAGAATGAGCACGCAGCGGCTCGGGCAGTCCCAGTTCGAGCCCACGCTGGCGCCAGGCCTGCCACACCGCCAGCCCTTCGGCGCGGTCGCGCTCGGCGAGGGCGACGACGTGTTCCTGCAGACGTGCCCGCAGCCGGTCGGCGTGGCCGTGGTCACGGGACCAGGCCATGACCGAGCCGATCTCGGGACCGGCGAGCTCGACGTGCTCCAGCAGCGCCGGCACCCGGTCCGGGTAGCGCTCCTGCGCCAGCGACAGCGTCGCGACCGTGGCCGGGAGCCGGTCGACGTGGGCG
Source organism: Egibacteraceae bacterium (assembly GCA_035550935.1). Classification (GTDB taxonomy): domain Bacteria; phylum Actinomycetota; class Nitriliruptoria; order Euzebyales; family Egibacteraceae; genus DASZOD01. The sequence continues at coordinate 1,935 of DASZOD010000242.1, forward strand.
GCCAGCAGCGCGTCGACGGCGGGTGCAAGCGGTCCGGATTCGAGCGCGGCAGCCGCTTCGGCCAGCCAGCGGTCGTCGGGCACCGAGGGCAGCGGAACGTCGAGCTCGGGCTCACGCAGCAGCAGCGCCGAGGCGACCGCCGGTCGCCGCGCCACCGCAGGCAGGTCCTCGACGACGACCTCGCGCAGCCACTGCCAGATCAGCCCCTGGGCGTCGCGGATGTCCTCAGCGACACGGTCGGCGCGGCCGCGGAGTCCCAGCCGCACGGCGGTGGTCAGCGCCCCGCGGGCCTTCTCCAGCGCACGGCTGCGCTCGGCCAGCACCGGCTTGCACTCCGCGGGGCGCTGGCGGAACAGCTCCCACAGAGCGAACAGGTCGCGGTAGCGGCCGCTGGCGGCCGAGGCGACGAAGTGGCGGGCCAGCGCGGCCGGCCCCAGCAGAGCCCCGGCGGTGACCGGTGGCAGCTCGACGACGAGCGCTTCACGTACCTTGCGTGGCACGCGTGACAGCTTCGGGTCCGGCGACAGGACGTATTGCAGGGCGGCCTCGGTGCTGTCACCGATGCGCCCGACGACCTCGTCGCTTGACACGGTAGGAGCCGGCGGGGACATCGCAGTCCTCCTCGCTTCGCGCCGCAGCGGTGCGGCGAACGAGACCGGATCTCGCGGGGTCCGCGGTCGTCGCTGCTGGGCGCCGCCCAGGACCGCGCGAGGGTCTTGGTGCAGTGGCCCGTCGAGGATACCTGGCCGCCAGGCAGCCTTACCGAGGGTGGCGCGGGGGCTAGTCGGCGGCGGGGATGCGCAGGCGCTGACCGACCCGGAGGCGGTTGTTGTCGTCGATGCCGTTGGCCTCGGCGATCAGACGCCACTTGCCGCGATCGCCGTAGACGTCCTCGGCGATGCTGATGAGCGTGTCGCCGTCGACGGTCTGGCCGGTGCGCGCGGGCGCACCCGTGTCGCCGCTCGAGTTCGTCGCGCTCGCGTTGGTGAACCCGGCGGCGGCGTTCCCGGCGACGTCGGCGATGTTGCCGGGCGAGTAGCTGACGAGGACGGTGTCGCCGGGCTGGATCACGACGCCGAGGGTGACGGAGACGGAGCTTCCCGAGGCCGTCGCGCCGGAGACGCCGACGGGCGAGCCGTTCCGCGTCACGGAC
>DASZOD010000243.1:0-5078 GCA_035550935.1 Egibacteraceae bacterium
GCCCCCACCGGCGGCCAGGGCGTGCGCAGCCCACAGCGGACCACCACACAACGCCCGCGAGGTGGCCCTCACGCTTCGATCGGTTCTCCAGACGGCGGCCTCGCCGTCATGTCCGGACCCGGCAACGAGCATGCAACAAGCGCTACGTGCTCCGTAGAGAGGCAGCTTGTCTTCCTTCGAAGGGTACGACGAATCCACCCTGCGCAGGCAAGCACTTTCTTGCACCCGACCAGAGCGTGCGCTGACCGCACAAGTATGTGGATGACCATGCGTCTACGGTGGCTGACGAGGGCGACCCCCCGGGTGTCGTGTGTCGCCCAGGGCCGTCGGGTACCCACTGTGGCAGCGTTTCATCGTCTGGGCAGATGGGAGGCAACGGCGCATGTCCGCGGGGAGGGGCCTGAATCGACACTCCGTCGTGTCGGCCGGGACAGAGCCGCAACCGCACGCCGGCGGTGACGGACCGTTCGGGCCGCGACGGGCCGTCGGAGCAGGGCCCGCCGCGAAGTCGGTGGTCGAGGACGCAAGCGCACTGATCCGTGCCGAGATCGCCCTGGCCAAGACAGAGCTGACGCGGGCGGTCAAAGCCAAGGCGACCGGCGGTGGCCTGCTGGTGGGAGCGGGGGTCTGCGGCTGGTTGGCGCTGCAGGGCCTGCTGCTGGCGGCCGGGTTCGCTCTGGCTCTCGTGCTGCCGGGCTGGGCGGCCGCGCTGGTCGTCAGCGTCCTGCTCCTGATGGCGGCCGGTGTCCTGGCCCTGGTGGGCAGACGGCTGCTCGCCACCCCCGTCAGCATCGAGACGACCAAGCACAACGTCGAGGAGGACCTGGCGTGGACCAAGGCGCACCTGTCGGGGCGGTGAGCGCCGGAACGGCGCTGCCGCCGGGGCAACTGGACGGACTCGCCGATCGGGTGGCCGCGGTCGAAGCGGCGCGGGCGCGCCTGGGTCGTACGCTGGACCAGTTCGCGACGGAACTACGGGCACAGGTGGGTCACACCGTGGAGAAGACGGCTTGGAAGACCGCGGCGACCATGGCGGCCGTCGTGTCCGGGATCGCGGCCCGCAAGGCCCTGACCGCCGGCTGGAGGAAGGCCAGGAAGTCCAACCCGCCGACCAACCCGGCGGCGCCAGCGACCACGTGGTCCGAGGCGCTGGCGTGGACCGTAGCGACCGGCATCGGCGTCGCCGTCGCCCGCCTCGTGGCCACGCGGGGAGCCGCCGCAGGTTGGCGCAGAGCCACCGGAACGCTGCCGCCAGGCCTGGAGGACGTCTCACCCTAGGCCTCCGGGGAGCGGGCGGCCGCGCCGCGGCCGCCGGCGGGCGGGCACCTCCCGGGCCAGGGCGGCGACGGCGCCGATCAGTAGATCCACACCCCCGAGCCGATCGGCACCAGCGGCCACAGCCAGTCCATCGCCTGAACGCTCACGCGCACGCAGCCGTGCGACGCGGGGTAGGCCGGGACGCTGGTCGACCCGTGGATGGCGATGCCGTCGGGGTGGAAGTACTTCGGCCGGTACAGCCGTCCCAGGCTGCCCTCACGGATGCCGTCGATCTCTCGGGTGATGCGCCACTGTCCCGGCGGGGTGTCGGCCAGGTACGTCCGACCCTGGTACACGTAGGGTCGCTCGGTGCCCGTGGAGGTGTTGAAGACCCACTCCACGCGGCCGTCGCGGACCATGAGCAGCACTTGGCGGGCCTTGTCGACCTCCATGACGAGCCCGACGGCGCTGCGGGGCGCCGGTCGCGGAGGGCTGCCGGCCAGCAGGGCACGGGTGGCCGGCCCGTAGACCCCGTCGCGGGTCAGCCCGTGGACCTTCTGCAGGGCCATGACCGCCTGGTGGGTCAGGGTGCCGTAGAGGCCGTCGACGGGACCGACCCAGTACCCGCTGGCCGCCAGGCGGTGCTGCAGGTCGGCCACCGCGGGACCGGCGTCGCCCAGCGAGAGGTCGAGCTTGACGAAGGTCAGCCATCGCTCGAAGTGCCCCCAGCCCGCCCCTGCCGACGCCTCGCCGACGATGCGCAGCTGGTAGCGCACACCGGGGACAACTTCGGGTAGCTCGGCGACGCTGAAGATCACCGTGTTCGGGAAGTCGCCGGTGCTCAGCGTGCCGGCGACCTCGTTGCCCGCCAGGGTCACGTACAGCGACGAGGCGTCGAGACGGACGTCGCGGTCGAACTCGATCACGATCTGCTCGAGGGTGTGGACCTCGGCGCCGGCGGGCGTCGTGCGCACGACCTGGGGAGCGCCCAGGTTGACCAGCGCCCGCCGCAGGTCCCCGTCGACCACCGCGCTGAGGGCGGCACGGCCGCCGTAGACGACCGCGTCGTCCACGCCCCACAGCGCCACCTGACCGGCCTGGGGCGCCAGCAGCCCCCGCTGCGGCGACAGCAAGAGCGGCACACCCAAGCCAGCGGCGTGACGCCCGCCGGCCAGCGCGTCGGGGAACTGGTCGCCGGCAGCGACGGCCACGGTGGCGATGGCGGTCTGCGTGGCGGCGGCGAAGTGCTCGGCCACCGCCGCGGCGGTGTCGTAGCGCCCGGCCCCCGCCAGCCTGGTGACGTTGCCGGTCCCGACGATGCCTTCCAGCTCCTCCACCACCGCCTCGCCGACCGCGCTGACGCCCCCGACCACGAGCAGCGAGCCCATGTCGGCCGACGCCAGGAAGTCGCGGGTCTCGCCGGGCAGGAAGTCGCTGCCGGTCAGCAGGATCGGGTATCCCCTGGCCGCCGCCGGGGCCGACACCGCCAGGGCGTCGGCGAACGTGGCGCCGGCGGCGATCACCGCGGTCTGGCTCTCGGCGGACAGCCGGGCGATCTCCACGGCGGTGCCGAAGCGCCGCTGGCCGGCGAGCCGACGGGTGGAGAACCCCAAGGCGGTCACGTCGGCCTCGACCTGGTCAGAAAGCGCCGAGGGGCCGCCCAGCAGGTGCACGGTCCCGCCCGCGGCGACCACCCGGCGCAGCTCCTCGCCGGTGGCGGCGCTGAGGGCCTGGCGGTCGGTCAGCAGCAGGGGGCCGTCGACTCGTGCCGCGAGCGGCGCCCCGGCCAGCGCGTCGGGAAAGTCGTCGGCACGGGCCAGCACCGCCTCGGGAGCGGACCCGGCGGCCGGGTACAGGTCCCGGCTCATGGCCACGGCGGTCTCCAGCCGGTCTGCTCCGGCCAGGCGGTGGACCCGCAGACCGGTGACGGTGAAGCGCCACGCCCGCTCGGTCGCACGTCCGCGGCCGTCGGTGGCGCCGACCGAGGCGAGGTGGTCGCCGGGCGCCAGCGTGGCCGTGGCCGACACCGTCGGGTGGCTGCCGCCGCTGCTGGTGGTGACGACCTCCGCGCCGTCCACCGTGACGCGCACGGAGGTCAGCGGCTCGTCAGAGGTCACCAGCGCGGCCACGAGCACCGACCCGGCCCCGACGACGTCGCCCGGCGCCGGTCGCAGGTTCACCACCCGGGGCCCTCCGGGGTGCGCCAGCGGGTGGGCAGCCGCCGGCGCGGCGCCACCTGCCAGCACAGCCAGGCAGGCCGCGGCGGCGGCGAGCAGGCGCATGAGATCCCTTCGGCGAAGGCCGACTCGGGCGGTGGCCGGCGCTGCAGAGGCCAACAGACTGTATGCGCCCACCCGACGCTGTCGCGACCAGCCGGGCACGGCGGGAGCCTAGTCCAGGCGGGGGCCCCTAAATCATCCCGGTGAGGGATGTTGCGCGTCCCCCTGGGATCCGACACAGATCCCGGGCGGGCCAGGACCGGGGTTGACCTCGAAGGAGGCGGGCGGTGACAGACGGATCGAACGCGGGCGTGACGGTGACTGTCCGCGTGTCCGCTCGCGAAGCTGCCACCGGGCCGGAGATCCCGATCACCGCGGTGCCTCCTGCGCCGCACGTCGCCGCCGGGCCGCTGCCCCGCACCGGACTGGCCCTCGTGGGCCTGCTCGTCGTCGCGGTGCTGCTCGTCGCCATCGGCGTCGCGCTGCTGCGCGCCCGCCGCCCCGATCCCACACAGAGGACCTACTACCAGTGAAAGGCCGCACAGTGAGACTGCCCACCATGGCCCCCGGGCGCACCCGAACGACGACCGTGGCCACACTCGCCAGCTTCGCTCTGCTGAGCGCGTCGGGGCTGGCGCTCGCCCAGAGCACCACGACCGTCACCACGACCGTCGCCGGCGGGTCACGCCAGTTGGCCGTCACCGACCTGGCCGGCAACCCGTTGACGGCGATGGCGCTGTCACCGGGCGTGCCGACCGCGTTCCGGGTCCGCGTCGCCGACAGCGACTACCTGGCCACCCAAGGCTTCGCCGTCCAGTCCACGCTGACGAACCTGTACCGCCAAGGCGACGGCGGCTACGACTACGCGACGAGCATCCCGTCGACGCGGGTGTCGGTGTCGTACCCCACGTCGCCGCTGTCGCTAGCCGCCACGGCGGTGGACCTGCAACCGGACTACCTGCTGGACAGCGCCGCCCCCATCGACTGCAGCGCGGTGGCGACCATCCTCGGGCTGAGCGCGCTCCAGCAGCTGACCGATCCGCTGTGCGGGCTGCTGAACACGCTGACCGGCAGCGCGCTGAGCTTCTCGGACGTGCCGCTGACCGGCACGACCCTGACCGACATCGACCTGGGCGGCCTCGGCGCGGCGGACCTGCCCGTGGCCGTCGCGGCGGGATCCGACGCCGGCAGCTACACCGCACCCGACTGCGTCAACGGCATCGGCGCGGCGGCCGGGTGCACGGGCTCGGGCACGGTCCGCACCTACCTGACCGGCACGCCTCCCGGAGCGTCCCTGAACGCGGCGCTGACGACCCTGCTGAACGGTCAGACGCTGGCCGGACCGCTAGCCTCGGCCGACGGAACCGGCGCGGTCGCCCCGGTCTCCGCGGCGGTCCAGGCGTTGCAGAACGCCCCCAGCACGGCGGTGGCGGACTTCGGCAACACCCTCACCCAGTACAGCGGGGCGCAACAGACCGACCTGATCAACGGGTTGATCGCCGCGGCTCGCGACACGATCGAGCCGGCCGACCTGGCCGCCCTGACCGGCCAGTACCACGCCTTCCCGCAGCTGTCGGTCAGCCCCGACGACGCCGGGGCAGG
>DASZOD010000244.1:0-11804 GCA_035550935.1 Egibacteraceae bacterium
GCGTGGGGCCGCGGCGGGGGAGGACGAGGGGAGCGACCAGGGTGCACCGCCCGCGCCGCGAAGCTGCCCCGCGCCCGGACGGCGCCGGGCGTCCGTGGACCGCTGCGCCCAAGCCCCCGGTGGGGGCCGAGTCGTTCTTGGCCCTGGACCTTCGCGTCGGGCGGGTCGTCGACGTCGAGGTGTTCCCCCGGGCCCGCAAGCCTGCCTGGAAGCTGAAGGTGGACTTCGGTCCCGCGGTCGGCAGGCTGCGCACCAGCGCACAGCTCACCAACTACTCCCGCGACCAGCTGCTGGGGCGCCGCGTCGTCGGGGCGATCAACCTGGGCCCCAAGCGCATCGCCGGGTTCACCAGCGAGTTCCTCGTCCTCGGCGCGCCGGCTCCGCACGGCACGGTCCGGTTGCTGGCCCTGGAAGAGGGCGTGCAGCCGGGAGCCCCGATCGGCTGAACGCGGCGGGCCGGTGGACCGCATCGAGATCAAGGGGCTGCGCGCCTTCGGGCGCCACGGCATCCTCGACGTCGAGCGTGCCTCGGGGCAGGTGTTCGTCATCGACCTGGTGCTCGAGACGGACCTGTCGCGCGCGGCGAGCAGCGACCGCCTCGCCGACACGGTCGACTACGGAGCCGTGGCCCAGCAGGTCGCCGGGGCGGTGGCCGCCACGCACTTCGACCTCATCGAGGCGCTGGCCGCTCACCTCGCAGAGCGCGTGCTGGCCGATTCCAAGGTGGCCGCCGTCACCGTCCGGGTGGCCAAACCCCAGGCCCCCCTGAGCGTCGTCGTCGAAGAGGTAGCCGTGGTCGTGCGTCGCCAACACCCGCGCCGGTGAGCGCGATCCTGCCGCCGCTGCGGCCCGAGTTCGCGTTTCTGGGGCTGGGCAGCAACGTCGGTGACCGGCTGGGTCACCTGCAGGCGGCCGTGGACCTGCTCGACGCCTGCGAGCGGGTGGAGGTCGACGCGGTCTCCAGCGTCTACGAGACCGAGCCGGTCGGTGGGCCGCCCCAGGACCACTACTGCAACATCGCCGTGCGGGTGGCCACCCGCCTGTCCCCGCGGCGACTGCTGGCTGCGTGCCAGGACGTGGAGCAGCAGTTGGGACGGGTGCGTACGGTGCGCTGGGGACCCAGGACCGTCGACATCGACATCCTGCTGTACGGCCCCCGGACCGTGGACCGGCCCGACCTGAAGATCCCCCACCCTCGCCTGACCGAGCGAGCGTTCGCTCTCGTCCCCCTGCTGGAGGTGGCGCCGGGCATGACCCTGCCCGACGGCAGGACCCTGGGGGCGGCGCTGGCCAGGCTGGCCCCGATCGAAGGGATGCGGGTGATCGGGTCGCAGGTCCGGACCCCCGGGGGGCAGCCATGGTGACCCGCGTGGCCGTCGTCGGCCCCGGCCGGGTGGGTACGACGCTGGCGATGGCGCTGCCGGCCCCGGCCTACCGGGTGGTGGCCGTGGCCGGGCGCGGCCGGCCGTCGCTGGAGGCGTTCGCGGGCCGGCTGCCCGGCGCGCTGGTCGACAGTGTCGAAGCGGTGGCCTGCCGCGCCGACCTGGTGCTGGTGTGCGTGCCCGACGACGCCCTGGCCGGCGTGGTGCGGGCGGTGGCGCGAGCCGACGGCGTGCGCCAAGGCAGCCGTTGGGTGCACGTCTCGGGAGGCGCGGGCACCGAGGTCCTGCGGCCCGCGCGCCTGGCCGGTGCCGCCGTGGCCGCCTGCCACCCGGCGCACACCTTCCCAGACCCCGACACCGCCCTGGCCGGCCTGCCGGGGACGGCCTGGGCGGTCACCGCGGCCCGGGCCGACCTGCCGTGGGCGCGCCGGCTCGTCACCGACCTGGGCGGTCGGCCGATCGCGGTCGACGAGCGGGCTCGGGTCCTGTACCACGCCGGGCTGGCGCTGGGCTCGAACGCGACCGCCGCCGTGGTGACGCTCGCGCGCGAGCTGCTGCTGGGCGCGGGCATCGCGCAGCCGGAGGCGTTCCTGGCCCCCCTGGCAGAGGCGTCGGTGCGCAGCGCGGCCGCTCGGGGCGCGGGGGCGCTGACCGGCCCGGTCCGTCGTGGCGACGCCGGCACGGTCGCCCGCCACCTGGCCGAGCTGGCACAGGTCATGCCCGAGGCGACCGCGCCCTACCTGGCCCTGTCGCGCCTGGCACTGCGCCACGCTCGCCTGGCCGGGTTGGACCCGCAGGCAGCGCAGGCGGTCGCAGACACGCTGGCGGCGGCCGAGCAGCAAGGCCGGCAGGAGCGCTGACCTGGAGGTCCTGCACACCCCGGCCGCGCTGCGCGACGCGCTGCGCCCCACCCGCCTGGCGGGCGGGGCGGTGGGCTTCGTGCCGACCATGGGGGCGCTGCACGAGGGGCACCTGTCGCTGGTCCGCCGGGCCCGCTCGGACTGTGACGCGGTGGTGGTCAGCGTCTTCGTCAACCCGCTGCAGTTCGCACCGGGGGAGGACTTTGCGACCTACCCTCGGGACCTGACCCGCGACCTCGCGCTGCTGGAGCCGCTCGGCGTCGACGTCGTGTTCCACCCCAGTCCTGGCGAGTTGACGCCCCCGCGGCGGGCGACCATCGTGCACGTGGCAGGTCTCACGGCGACGCTGGAGGGCGCCAGCCGGCCCGGCCACTTCGATGGGGTGGCGACGATCGTGACGAAGCTGTTCAACATCGTCGCGCCCGACCGCGCCTACTTCGGCGAGAAGGACTACCAGCAGCTGACGGTCGTCAGGAAGATGGTCGAGGACCTGGACGTGGCGGTGCAGGTGGTGGGCTGCCCGACGGTGCGCGACCCCGACGGGCTGGCCCTGTCCAGCCGCAACGCCTACCTGTCCGCCCGCCAGCGGGCCCAGGCCCTGGCGCTGCCGGCGGCCCTGCGGGCCGTCGCCGCAGCCTGGGACGGCGACGCCGACGCCGCCCGCCGTCTGCTGCGCGCTAGGCTTGAGGCGGCGCCCGGTGTCCGCCTCGATTACGCGGAGGTCGTCGACCCCGAGACCCTCGAAGCGCTCGAGGGCGTCGTGGACGGGCCCGCGCAGGCGCTGGTCGCCGCGCTGGTGGGAGACACGCGGCTGATCGACAACGTCCGGTTGGAGCCCGCGCGGCGGGCCTGACACGGAGGGCCGCAGGTGCTGCGCACCCTGATGAAATCGAAGCTGCACCGGGCCACGGTCACCGGGGCGAACGTCCACTACATGGGCTCGTTGACCTTGGACCGGGACCTGATGGAGGCCGCCGACCTGGTGCCCCACGAGCGGGTCCAGGTCGTCGACGTCGACAATGGCGCCCGCCTGGAGACCTACGTCATCGCCGGCCGTCGCGGCGCGGGCGACGTCTGCCTCAACGGCGCCGCCGCCCGGCTGGTCCAGCCCGGCGACAAGGTCATCGTGATCTCCTACGGGGTCTACGCCGACGAGGAGGCCCGCCTCCACAGCCCCGTCGTGGTCCACTGCGACGACGCCAACCGTCCCCGCGTTGCTGCGCCCGAGCTGCCCCACAGCCCGGTCTGAGCGCGGGCCCCTCAGGTGCTGCTCGCGGTCGACGTCGGCAACACCCACACGGTCGTGGGCGTCTTCGACGGCCCCGAGCTGGTCCAGCACTGGCGCGTGTCCACCAACCCGGGGCGCACCGCCGACGAGCTCGCCCTGCTGTTCCAGGGCCTCATGGGCTTCGCCGAGCTGTCGTTCTCGCGCAACGTCCACGGCGTCGTGATCGCCTCGGTCGTGCCGGTCCTCACCGAGATGCTGCGCGAGATGGTCCGCGGCTACTTCCACTTCCGGCCGCTGGTGGTGGGCCCGGGGACCCGGACCGGTTTCGCCATCAGGATGGACAACCCGCGTGAGGTCGGCGCCGACCGTCTCGTCAACGCCGTGGCCGCCTTCGAGGAGTACGGCGGCCCGGGGATCGTGGTCGACTTCGGGACCGCCACCAGCTTCGACGTCTACAGCGCCCGGGGCGAGTTCGTCGGCGGGGCCATCGCACCGGGCGTCCAGAGTTCCATGGACGCGCTTGCGGCCCGGGGTGCGCAGCTGGGCACCGTCGAGCTGGCCACCCCCCGCCATGCGATCGGCCGCAGCACCGTCGAAGCGATGCAGTCGGGGGCGGTGTACGGCTTCGCGGGCCAGATCGACCGGATCGTCGAGGAGCTGGCCGCCGAGTTGGTCGGGCCTCCGGTCGCCGGTGGCCCCGCAGGGCCCGCACCGGTGGTGGTGGCCACCGGGGGCCAGGCCCGCGACGTGACCCGCCGCTGCCGCTGCATCGACCACCACGACCCGTGGCTGACGCTCAAGGGTCTGCGCATCATCTGGGACCGCAACACCTGACGGCCGGGACCGGGCGCGGGGCCGCTAGCCTGCCGGTCATGGCCACGACCGAGGGCGGGCGCGCCGACCAGCCCGGGCGCCTGGAGGAGCTGCTCGCCGAGCGCCGCGCCAAGCTCGCGCGCCTGCGCGCCGCCGGCGTCGACCCCTACCCGGTCGGGGTGCGCGTCAGCCATCCGCTGGCCACGGTGCGCGGCGGCTTCGACGGCCGGTTGGAGGCGGAGCAGTCCAGCGGCGAGACCGTCAGCGTGGCCGGCCGGCTGGTGGCCCGCCGTGGCCACGGCAAGCTGGCCTTCCTGGTCCTGCGCGAAGGCGACGCCGAACTGCAGGTCATGGCCCAGCTGGACGTCCTCGGCGCCGAGGCGATGGCCGCGCTGGCCGAGTTCGACCTGGGCGACTGGTTGGCGGCCGAGGGCGAGGTGGTCCGCACCCGCCGCGGCGAGCTGTCGGTGCAGGCCCGGCGGGTCACCCTGATCGGCAAGGCGCTGCGGCCGATGCCCGACAAGTGGCACGGCGTGCGCGACCTGGAGACCCGCTGGCGCCAGCGCCACGTCGACCTGGCGGTCAACCCCGACGCGCGGCGGGTGTTCACGATCCGCTGGAAGGCCGTGGCCGCGCTGCGCGCCGAGCTGGCGGCCCGCGGCTACGTCGAGGTCGAGACCCCGATGCTGCAGCCGATCCCCGGGGGAGCGCCGGCCCGGCCGTTCGTGACCCACCACCACGCGTTGGACCTGGACCTGTACCTGCGCATCGCGCCGGAGCTGTACCTCAAGCGTCTGGTGGCCGGGGGCATGACCCGGGTGTTCGAGCTCGACCGCAGCTTCCGCAACGAGGGGCTGAGCCCGCGCCACAACCCCGAGTTCACGATGCTGGAGTCCTACCAGGCCTACGCCGACTACCACGACGTCATGGATCTGACCCAGGCGCTGGTGCGGCGGGCCGCCCTGGAGGCCGTGGGGTCCCTGACCCTGACCTACGCCGGGAGCGCGGTCGACCTCGGCGCCGACTGGCCCCGCCGCCGCCTGCTGGACTTGGTGCGCGAGGCCACCGAGCGGCCCGACCTGTCATACGACAGCAGCTCCCTGAGCTCGCTGCGGGGCACTTGCGGGATCCACGGGATCGAGTGGCAGACCACCTGGGGTCCGGGCAAGCTCGCGCTGGAGCTGTACGAGCATCTCGTCGAGCACACCCTGTGGGAGCCCACCTTCGTCGTGGACTACCCGGTGGAGGTCTCGCCGCTGGCGCGCCGCCACCGGGCCGACCCCCAGGTCACCGAACGCTTCGAGCTCGTCGTCGCCGGGCGGGAGCTGGCCAACGCCTTCTCCGAGCTGACCGACCCCGACGACCAGCGGGCACGCCTGGAGGCGCAGGCCCGCGCCAGAGCCGCTGGCGACGAGGACGCCATGGCGGTGGACGAGGACTACCTGCGGGCGATGGAGTTCGGCATGCCGCCGATGGGCGGGCTGGGCCTGGGAGTCGACCGGCTGGTCATGCTGCTCGCCGACGTGCAGACGATCCGCGACGTCATCCTGTTCCCCACGCTGCGGCCCGAGTGACCGCTCAGGTGGGGGCGATCCGGACTTCTTCGGGTGGCGGATCGGGGCAAAGCTCACTGGCCGCTATGCCTGGGCCGCGCCGGGCATTACCCTGCCTGACAGCAGGGCGGCAAGCGGGAGGTCGTGGCCGCCGCCCGGCGGGACCGGCGGGGCAGGACACCTGGAGGGGCGGCATGGTCGGGTTCGACGGCTACAGCGAGCAGGCGCGACGGGTCTTCTCCCACGCCCAGGACGAGGCACGCACACTGCGTCATGGGGCCATCGGCAGCGGGCACCTGCTGCTGGCGCTCATGCAGGCCAAGGGCAGCGCCGCGCTGGAGGCCCTGGCGTCGTCGGGGCTGACCGAGACCGCCGTGCGGCGGCGGGTGGAGGCCGCGGTCGGGCGTGGCGACCATCCCTCGTTCGGTCGCATCCACTTCGACCAGCAGGTGGAGAAGATCCTGGGACTGGCACAGCGGGAGGCGCGGGTGTCGGGCCAGGACGTCGTCGCCCCCGAGCATCTGCTGCTGGGGCTGCTGCGCGAGGGCCACGGGGTCGGCGCCGCGGTCCTCAAGGAGCTCGGCGTCGACGCCTTCGCGCTGCGGCGCAGGCTGCGCGACCTGGCGGGACAGACGCCCGACGCCGGCGACCCGGGGGGACTGCGCCACGGCGCGCTCGTGAGCCTGCTGGCCGGGCGCGGCGGCGCCGCCGCGGACGCCTCGACCTCTGGCGGCTGGGAGGTGCTGGACCGCCTGACCGACAGCGCGTGGGCCGCACTGCTGCGCGCCCGCGAGCAGGCGGTGCGCCTGGAGCACCAGGGTGTCGACGCCGAGCACCTGCTGGCGGGCGCCCTGACGGCCTCCGACGGGCTGGCCGCCGCGGCGCTGGTCGCCGCCGGCGGCTCCCGGGAGCGCCTCGCCGCCCGGCTCGAGCAGATGCTCGGCCGCGGCCACGAGCGCCAGGCCGGCTACCTACCGTTCACGCCACTGGCCAAGCTGGTCTTGGGCCTGGCGGGGTTGGAGGCTCGCCGCCACGGTCAGGAGAGCGTCACGACCGGCGACATCCTCATGGCACTCCTGCAGGCCCACGCCCCGGCCACCGAGGGGCTGCTGCGGCGTGCCGGGGCCGATCCGGGCGAGGTCTACGCCCAACTGGAACGTCTGCTCGGCGAGCGCAGTGCGGCCGGCGAGCGTCCGGCCTAGCGCGGCCAGGAACTGCCGCTACCCTCGCGCTTCGTCCCATTGCTGCGGACTTTCGGGTCAAGTGCCCGCCTCTTGCGCCGATTGAGTGTCCGTGGCGGGCCCGTCCGGGGGAACATCCGGAGGCCGGAGGCGTTTGAGCAGTCCCCGGAACCAGGGAAAACTCGATGCCCGGGTCGTGCCGGAGGCCGGCTCGGATGGCAGTCTGGGCCACCGCGACGTCAGGAGCCGGAAGCCCGCCCACGACCACGGCAGTCTGGGACCGGTGGGCGGCGGGCCGGTGCTACAGTTCTGCCAGGCACCCGAGCAGGGGGCAGGTTCATGTTCGAACGGTTCACCGATCGGGCCAGACGGGTGGTCGTGCTCGCCCAAGAAGAAGCACGGATGCTCAACCACAACTACATCGGAACCGAGCACATCCTGCTCGGATTGATCCACGAGGGCGAAGGGGTCGCCGCCAAGGCGCTGGAGTCGCTGGGGATCTCCCTGGAGGGGGTGCGCGACCAGGTCGAGGAGATCATCGGCCAGGGTCAGACCGCTCCCGCCGGCCACATCCCCTTCACGCCACGGGCCAAGAAGGTCCTCGAGCTGTCGCTGCGCGAGGCCCTGCAGCTGGGTCACAACTACATCGGGACTGAGCACATCCTGCTGGGGCTCATCCGGGAGGGTGAGGGCGTCGCCGCCCAGGTGCTGCAGAAGCTGGGCGCCGACCTCAACCGGGTGCGCCAGCAGGTCATCCAGCTGCTGTCGGGCTACGCGGGCGGCGAGGCGGGACAGAGCCCCGGCAAGGCCGGGGTCTCCGGCGGTCCCGCCGACGACCCCAAGGGCTCCCCGGTGCTCGACCAGTTCGGGCGCAACCTGACCCAGTTGGCCCGCGAGGGCAAGCTCGACCCGGTCATCGGCCGCCACCGCGAGATCGAGCGGGTCATGCAGGTGCTGTCGCGGCGCACGAAGAACAACCCGGTGCTGATCGGCGAGCCGGGGGTGGGCAAGACCGCCATCGTCGAGGGCCTGTCCCAGATGATCGTCAACGGCAACGTGCCCGAGACGCTCAAGGACAAGCAGCTGTACACCCTGGACCTGGGTGCGCTCGTGGCCGGCAGCCGCTACCGCGGCGACTTCGAGGAGCGCCTCAAGAAGGTGCTCAAGGAGATCACCACCCGCGGCGACATCATCTTGTTCATCGACGAGCTGCACACGCTGGTGGGGGCCGGCGCCGCCGAAGGCGCGATCGACGCCGCCAGCATCCTCAAGCCCATGCTGGCCCGGGGTGAGCTGCAGACCATCGGTGCGACCACCATCGACGAGTACCGCAAGCACCTGGAGAAGGACGCGGCCCTGGAACGCCGCTTCCAGCCGATCCAGGTGCAGGAACCCTCGGTGTCGCACACCATCGAGATCCTCAAGGGGCTGCGCGACCGCTACGAGGCCCACCACCGGGTGACGATCACCGACCAGGCACTGGTGGCCGCCGGCAACCTCGCCGACCGCTACATCTCCGACCGCTTCCTGCCCGACAAGGCGATCGACCTGATCGACGAGGCGGGCTCGCGCCTGCGGATCCGCCGCCTGACCGCGCCGCCGGACCTCAAGGACCTGGAGGAAGAGGCCCGCAAGCTGCGCAAGTCCAAGGAGTCGGCCATCGACGAGCAGGACTTCGAGAAGGCGGCGCAGCTGCGCGACCACGAGAAGCGGGTCCTGGAGCGCAGGGCCGCCCGCGAGCGGGAGTGGAAGTCCGACGGCATGGACTCGGTGCTGACCCTCGACGAGGAGGAGATCGCCGAGGTCCTGTCCAACTGGACCGGCATCCCGGTGTTCAAGCTCACCGAGGAGGAGACCGCCAAGCTGCTGCGGATGGAAGACGAGCTGCACAAGCGCATCATCGGCCAGGACAACGCCATCGGCGCGGTGTCCAAGTCCATCCGCCGGACCCGAGCCGGGCTCAAGGACCCCAAGCGCCCCTCGGGCTCGTTCATCTTCCTGGGACCGTCGGGGGTGGGCAAGACCGAGTTGGCCAAGACGCTGGCCGAGTTCCTCTTCGGCGACGAGGACGCCCTCATCCACCTGGACATGTCGGAGTACATGGAGAAGCACACGGTGTCCCGGCTGATCGGGTCGCCGCCTGGCTACGTGGGGTACGAGGAGGGCGGCCAGCTCACCGAGGCGGTCCGCCGCCGGCCCTTCAGCGTCGTGCTGTTCGACGAGGTCGAGAAGGCCCACCCGGACGTGTTCAACGCGCTGCTGCAGATCCTCGAGGACGGGCGGTTGACCGACGCGCAGGGCAAGCAGGTCGACTTCAAGAACACCGTGCTGATCATGACCTCCAACCTGGGCACCAGGAACCTGGGGGCGCAGGCGCTCGGGTTCGCCGCCAAGGACGACGCACGCGACACCTACCAGCGGATGAAGGAGCAGGTCAGCGAGGAGCTCAAGCGACACTTCCGGCCCGAGTTCCTCAACCGCATCGACGAGGTCATCGTCTTCCACCAGCTCAGCCGCGAGGAGGTCAAGGCCATCGTCGACCTGATGATGAAGCGGGTGAAGGAGCAGCTGAGGTCCAAGGACCTCGACATCGAGCTGACCGAGGACGCCAAGACCTGGCTGGCCGAGAAGGGCTACGACGCCCAGCTGGGCGCCCGGCCACTGCGCAGGACGATCCAGCGCCACGTCGAGGACGCCCTGTCGGAGAAGATCCTGTGGGGCGAGTTCGGTGCCGGCCAGGTCATCGTGGCCGACGTCGAGGACGACGAGATCGTGTTCCGCGCGATCGACTCGCCGCCCGACGCCCCGCCGGTCGAGTTGGCGGGCTCAGGAGGGGAAGGCCAGGGCTAGCCACGTCAGGACTTCGGGCAGGCGCCCCCCCGGGAGCGGGGCGCCTGGCGGCGCCAAGAGCCGTCGGGCGCGGCGGGAGGGGCAGGGACCCGAGTGCGGGCCCGGTGCGACAAGAGCGCCGGGCCCCTCGCACGTCCGGCGCGGCCAGCAGGTCGTCCACCGGCAGGGAGAGCCGCGCAGCGGCGGGCAGGTGACCGCGTCACGGGTGGCCTGCGGGGCGTGGGTCGCGTGGTAGGCGACTCGCTGCAGTGGGTCGCACAGCAGGTGCGCGGCTGCACCCGCTGCAGGCTGTCGGGCAGCCGCACCCACGCGGTCCCCGGCGCCGGCCCGCCCGAGGCGCCGCTGGTGCTGGTGGGCGAAGGCCCCGGCTCCGCCGAGGACGCCACCGGCCGTCCGTTCCAAGGCGCCGCGGGGCGCTTCCTCGACGACGTGCTGGCGCAGCTGGGGGTGCAGCGGTCGCGGCTGTTCCTGACCTCGATGGTCAAGTGCCGCCCGCCAGGCAACCGCACACCGCGGGCAGACGAGTTGGCCGCCTGCCGTGGCTACCTGGACCGCCAGCTGCGCCTGGTGACGGCGCGGGCGGTGCTGGCGATGGGCGCCACGGCCGCCGCTCAGCTGCACCCGTCGGCCCGTCGGGCGGCGGTCAGGGTGGGCGACCTGCGCGGCAGGCCCGCCACCCTCAGCCGGGGGACGCGGCTGCTGGTCACCTACCATCCGGCGGCGGCGATGCGCTTCCCGGCCCGCCGCGAGCCGTTTCGCCGGGACCTGGCCGCGGCCTGCCGGCTCGCGGGGCTGCTGCCAGCCCGAGGGTAGGCTGCCGGCCGTGCGTGTGGTCATCGCCCGTTGCACGGTCGACTACGTCGGCCGGCTTGCCGCCCACCTGCCGCCGGCGCTGCGCCTGATCATGGTCAAGGCCGACGGCTGCGTCGCGGTGCACGCCGACGGCGGCGCCTACAAGCCTCTGAACTGGATGAACGCCCCCAACAGCCTGGTCGAGCGGCCCGGAGGATGGACGGTCACCGGCAGCCGCGGGGAGACGCTGGCGATCTCCTTCGACGAGGTGCTGCTGGACGTCAGCTACGAGCTGGGAGACGATCCCGGGCTGAGCAAGGACGGCGTCGAGGCGCACCTGCAGCAGCTGCTGGCCGCACGGCCGACGGTCCTGGACCCCGGCTTGCGGCTGGTCCGCCGCGAGTACCAGACCGGCCTGGGACCGGTCGACCTGCTCTGTCGGGACGAGGCCGGACGCGCCGTCGCGGTGGAGATCAAGCGCAACGGCGAGATCGACGGGGTGGAGCAGCTCAGCCGCTACCTCGACCGGCTCAACCGCGACCCGCTGCTGCGTCCCGTGCGCGGGCTGCTGGCGGCCCAGCGCATCAGGCCCCAGGCCCGGCTGCTGGCCGAGGACCGGGGGATCCGCTGCGTCGAGGTCGACTACGACGCGTTGCGCGGTGTCGAGGCCGGGGACCCGACGCTGTTCTGATCTGATCTGAGCTGAAAGCGTGCGGCTTGCGGGCCGGTGCGGGCCGGTCAGGACAGGTCGACCCATGTCAGCAGCCCCTCGACCAGCGCGGCGTCTCCCACGAGCGCCACCGACGTCACGGGCCGCCGTCGCCACAGCACCAGCAGCAGGTCCGATGCGGTGCCGCGCAGCGCCGCGTCGGCGCGGGCATGGCCCCGTTCGACGACGGGCATCCCCGGGCGCAGGTGCACGAGCCACTCACCGGGACCGTCGAGGCGGTGGACGTGGAGCGTGCCCCGCGGCCCGCCGTAGGAGGGCTGTGGGGCGCGCAGGAACACCGTGAAGTACTCGTCGATGCCGTCGGCGGCCAGCTCCGCGTCGAGCGGCCTGGCCCGGCCGGCGGCTGCTTCGGCGTCCCAGCGGTGCACCGCGGTCTCGTGCGCCATGCGCCGGCGCCAGCAGCCGGCGCGGTGGT
>DASZOD010000245.1:0-6867 GCA_035550935.1 Egibacteraceae bacterium
CCGCGGGGACGGCGGAGCCGGCCCCGACCAGCGCCCGGTTGACCCCCACGGTCACAAGGCTGGTGGTGGCGAACGGCGAGGAGGACTCGGCCGCCGCGGCGCTGCGCGGCCTGCCGGGGGTGGTGGCCGTCGAACCGGTGCGGACGCGCCGCTACACGGCGGTGCCCGACGACCCCTTCTATCCCAGCCAGTGGGCGCACACCCTCGCCGGCGTCGAGGCCGCCTGGAACCACTCGACGGGGTCGCGCACGGTGCGCGTGGGCGTGCTCGACAGCGGCGTCCTCGGAGGCCATCCCGACCTGGCCGACAACATCGTCGAGCAGGTCGACGCCTCCACCGGCACGGTGCACACCACCGGCACGAACGTCGACAACGACCCCTGCGGGATCGGCCACGGGACCATGGTGTCGGGCGTGCTGGGCGCGCTCGGCGACAACGCCACTGACGTGGCCGGCGTGAACTGGCAGGTGTCGATCCTCGACGTGTCGTTGTCGTCGCCCGCCAGTGGCTGCGGCGGGCCCCGCGACGACGCCATCCTGGCCGCGATCGACCACGCCACCAGCCACCCGGACGGGCCCGTCGACGTCATCAACCTCAGCTTCGGCACTCATGGCGACGCCTGCCCCGCCTCCTACCAGAGCGCCATCGACGCCGCCCGGGCGGCCGGCATCGTGGTCGTGGCTGCGTCGGGCAACGAGGAGCTGGACCCGGCTCTGGCGGGCAGCCCCAGCGTCCCCGCCTCCTGCAACGGGGTGATCTCGGTGGGGGCGGTCGGTCGCAGCGGGACGGTGGCCGGCTACAGCACGACCAACCGCTACGTCGACCTGGCCGCCCCCGGCGGCGACTCCGACGCCGACGGGTTCGAGGGCCAGATCCTGACCACCAGCCGCAACGGCCGCACCGAGCCGACCGAGGGCACCTCGTTCGCGTCGCCCTACGTGGCGGGGCTCGCCGCGCTGCTGGGCGCCATCGACGCCACGCTCACCCCCGACCAGATCGAGGCGCTGCTGGAGCGCACGGCCGCCGATCAGGGCGTCTCCGGGCGGGACCCCGCGTACGGCTGGGGGCTGGTGCAGGCCGGCGAGGCGGCGGCGGCGGCCGCCTCCGGAGCGGCGGTGCGCCCGCCGGAGCCCGACCCCGACTTCCCCGTCGGTGGCGACGGCGACGGGGAGATCACACCGCCCGAGCCCACCATGCTGCGCATCGCCGCAGGCAGCGGCGTCACCGAGGCCATCAGCCAGGCGGCGGCAGTGTCCCAGGCGGTGTTCGCCGAGGGCGGCGCGGCCCACGCGGTCCTCGCCCGCGACGACGACTACGCCGACGCCCTGGCGGGCAGCGCGCTGGGCTTCGGCCTCGGGCCGGTGCTGTTCACCACCTCCACCGGCCCGCTGGCCGAGCCCACCAAGCAGGAGCTGCAGCGGGTGCTGGCGCCCGGCAGCCCCGTCTACCTGCTGGGAGGCGGCGCCGCCCTGCCCGACACCCTGGAAGGTGAGCTGCGCGCCCTGGGCTACGAACCGGTCCGCCTGGCCGGGGCCGCTCGGGAGCAGACCGCGATCCTGGTCGCCGACGAGGTCCGTCGGCGCCTGCCCGAACTGGGCTTCGAGAACCTGCCGATCGCCATCCTGGCCACCCGCCAGAACTGGCCCGACGCCGTCGCGGCAGGCTCGCTGGCCGCCTGGTTCGGCATCCCGATCCTGCTGACCCCAGCGAGCGACCTGCACCCCGACACCGAGCAGGCGCTGCGGGCGCTGGCGCCCAGCCTGCTGTACGGCATCGGGGGCACGGTCGCGATCTCCGACACGGCTCTGGCGCAGGCCGCCAGCGCCGCCGGCACGCAAGGCAACACGGTGCGCCTGGCGGGTCCCGAGCGCACCGCCACCGCAGTTGCGGTCGCAAGCGAGTTCGAAGCGGTCCTGCGCGAGGTGTTCGACAGTCAGCCCGCCTTCGCGGTGGCCGTGAACCTGCGGCGCGCCGACGGCTTCGCCCATGTGCTGTCGGCGACGGCGATATCGGGGGCATTCAGCGCGGTGTTCGTGCCCGTCGAGGGCGATGCAGGGACGATCCTCACCGAACCGGCGCGCCAGTACGCCACCGGCCTGGGCGTCGACGGGCTCGCCGCCGGGGACGCTGACCTCATCGCCGATGCCACGGTCGCCGAGCTCGAGCAGCTGCTGCAGTCGCCGTAGCGCAGACTGCGGGGCCTGCTCGGGCGACCGGGCCGGCGCAGGCGCCCGCGGGCCATGCGTTCCGCCCCGGCAGCGCGGGCGCCCGACCCTATACTCGAAACCTGACCGAGGTAGACGGACGCCACCGGATCGGACGCTCGCGAAGGCGTGAGGAGGCGGTCCATGCCACACCAGGAAGCCGAACTCGCCGAACTGCGCACCCAGGTGTCGTTCCTGGAAGAGGAGACCGCGCTGCTGCGGCGGCGGCTGCAGGAGTCGCCGTCCAGGATGCGCGCGCTGGAGGAACGGCTCCTTGAGGCCAAAGGCCAGCTGGCGGCGGCCATGGCGCAGAACTCGAAGCTGGCCGACACCCTGCGCGAGGCGCGCGAGCAGATCGTCGCCCTCAAGCACCAGATCGAGAAGCTGTCGGCCCCGCCGTCGGGCTACGGGGTGTTCCTGGAGGCCCGCGACGACGACACCGTCGAGATCTTCGCCCAGGGCCGCAAGCTGCGGGTCAACGTCAGTCCCGAGGTCGACGTCGACGCGCTGGTGCGCGGCCAGGAGGTCGTCCTCAACGAGTCGCTCAACGTCATCGAGGCGGCCCGCTTCGAGGTCATCGGCGAGGTCATGACGCTCAAGGAGCGCCTCGACGAGCTGCGCGTGCTGGTCATCGGCCACACCGACGACGAGCAGGTGGTGCGTCTTGCCGAGCCGATGCGCGACGTCCAGCTGCGCGCCGGCGACTCGCTGCTGGTCGACGCCCGTAGCGGGTACGCGCTGGAGCGCCTGCCGCGCCCCGAGGTCGAGGAACTCGTGCTCGAGGAGGTGCCCGACATCACCTACGCCGACATCGGCGGGCTGTCCCGCCAGATCGAGGCGATCCAGGACGCCGTCGAGCTGCCGTTCCTGCACTCGGACCTGTTCGTGGAGCACGAGCTGCGCCCGCCAAAGGGCATCCTGCTGTACGGCCCGCCCGGCTGCGGCAAGACGATGATCGCCAAGGCGGTCGCCAACTCGCTGGCCAAGCGGGTGGCCGAGAAGGAAGGCCGCGCCGACGCCCGCAGCTACTTCCTCAACATCAAGGGCCCCGAGCTGCTCAACAAGTACGTGGGCGAGACCGAGCGCCAGATCCGGCTGATTTTCCAGCGGGCCCGCGAGAAGGTCGCCGAGGGCTTCCCGGTGATCGTCTTCTTCGACGAGATGGACTCGATCTTTCGGACCCGCGGTTCCGGGGTCTCCAGCGACGTGGAAACCACGATCGTGCCTCAGCTGCTGTCGGAGATCGACGGCGTCGAGGCGCTCAAGAACGTCATCGTCATCGGGGCGTCCAACCGCGAGGACATGATCGACCCGGCCATCCTGCGCCCGGGGCGTCTCGACGTGAAGATCAAGATCGAGCGTCCCGACGAGGAGGCCGCCCACGAGATCTTCGCCATCTACCTGCATCCTGGCCTCCCGTTGCACCCCGACTTCGTCAAGCGACACAGCAACTCCCTGACGGCGATCCGCTGGCTGATCGGCGAGACCTGCCAGCGCATGTATGCCGAGGCCGAAGGCAACCAGTTCCTCGAGGTGACCTACGCCAACGGCGACAAGGAGGTGCTGTACTTCAAGCACTTCAACTCAGGCGCGATGATCGAGAACGTGGTGTCGCGGGCCAAGAAGATGGCCATCAAGCGCTACCTGGACGAGGGTCAGAAAGGCATCAAGCCCGAGGACCTGTACCAGGCGATCCGCGACGAGTTCAAGGAGAACGAGGACCTGCCCAACACCACCAACCCCGACGACTGGGCCCGTATCTCAGGGCGCAAGGGAGAGCGGATCGTCTACGTGCGCACGCTCATCGGCGACGGCCAGGAGCCCGGCAAGTCGATCGAGAACGTCAACACCGGGCAGTACCTGTAGCGCGCGGCCGAGGTCGAGGAACGCACCGGTGGCGATCACGAAGTACCTGGGCACCGAGACCGAATACGGCATCTCGGTCGTGGGGCGGCCCGACTTCAACCCGGTGCTGGCCTCCTCGCTGGTGGTCAACGCCTACGCGGCCGACGGGCGGCCGCGGGCGCGCTGGGACTACGAGGAGGAGAACCCGCTGCGCGACGCCCGAGGCTTCGTCCAGTCCGGGGGGGCCCACGAAGCGCCACCCGACGAGGACGTCGGCCTGGCCAACTCGATCCTGCCCAACGGGGCGCGCTTCTACGTCGATCACGCCCACCCCGAGTACTCGTCGCCCGAGTGCTCCAACCCCATGGACGCAGTCAGCTGGGACAAGGCGGGGGAACGGATCCTGGAGGTCGCCGCCGCCAAGGCCGCCCAGCTGCTGCCCGGCGCCGACCCGGCCCGCCCCGGACGGATCGTCATCACCAAGAACAACACCGACGGCAAAGGCGCGGCCTACGGCACCCACGAGAACTACCTCATGGACCGCTCCGTGCCGTTCGGCGAGCTCGTGCGCCACCTCACGCCGTTCTTTGTCACCCGACAGGTCATGATCGGCGCGGGCCGCGTCGGCAACGAGTTCGGACTGGAGGACGTGCCCTACCAGATCGCCCAGCGGGCGGACTTCTTCGAGGTCGAGGTGGGGCTGGAGACGACCCTGAAGCGTCCCATCGTCAACACCCGTGACGAGCCCCACGCCGACCCGGAGCGCTTCCGGCGGCTCCACGTCATCATCGGCGACGCCAACATGAGCGAGGTCTGCACCTACCTGAAGCTCGGTTCGACGGCGCTGGTGCTCATGATGGTCGAGGACGGCTTCCTGCCCGAGCCGCCGACCTTGGCCCAGGCGGTCAAGGCCCTGCATGACGTCTCGCACGACCTGACCTGCCGGCGTACGGTGCCGTTGAAGGACGGCCGCAGCGTCACCCCGGTCGAGGTGCAGTGGCACTACCTCGAGCAGGCCAAGAAGTACTGCAAGGAATGCGAGGGACCCGACTGGGGCACCGAGGTGCTGGCCGTCTGGGAGCGCGTCCTCACTGCGATCGAGGACGACCCGCTGAGCCTGGACGGCGTCGTCGACTGGGTGACGAAGTACCGGGTCCTGTGCCGCTACGTCGAACGTGACGGCCTGGAGTGGAGCCACGACAAGCTCAAGCTCATCGACCTGCAGTACCACGACGTGCGCCGTGACAAGGGGCTGCACAACCGGCTGGTGGAGACCGGCCGGGCCGAGCGGCTCGTGCCCGAGACCGAGGTGCGTCGGGCGATGACCCACCCCCCGGAGGACACCCGCGCCTATTTTCGCGGTCGCTGCCTGGACAAGTACCGCGACCAGGTCGCGGCGGCCGGATGGGACTCGATCATCTTCGACGTCGGTCGCGAGACGCTGCAGCGGGTCCCGATGATGGACCCGGCGCGCGGCGGGCGGGCGATGACCGAGGAGCTCATCGACCGCTGCCCCACCGCAGCCGAGCTGCTCGACGAACTCCAGGCGTGACCGCCCGGCTGAGCGCCCCCGCGCGCGGCTGGCGGGGAGTCGGGCCTGGGTGTGGTGGTCGCCGGAGCTAGACTCGTCTCCCGGGAGCAGGGACGCGCCCTGCCCCAGCCAGCAATGTCAGGAGCCGGCACATGAGCGACGCGGGACGGGTCCGCAGGCAGCGGGCCAAGCCTGGACAGGACGCTGACGTCGAGGCTGCGGAGGCCACCACCGAGGTCGACACCTCCGATGTCGACGACCTGCTCGACGACATCGATGCGGTGCTCGAGGAGAACGCCGAGGAGTTCGTCAAGAACTATGTGCAGAAGGGGGGCGAGTGATCGAGGGCGGTCCTCGAGGCGCTGCCGGTGCGGCGTCGGGCTTTTTGCCGTCCTCCTTCCTTGACCCGTTCGACGCGTCGGGGTCGAGCTTCTGGGCACTGTTGCGGCGCATGACACCCGAGGCCTTCCCGCCGACGGTCGCCTCGGGCACGGTGGTGGAGCATGTCGAGGGCACCACGATCGTCGCCCTGACCTACGAGACGGGCGTCATCGTGGCCGGGGACCGACGGGCCACGGCGGGCAACGTGATCTCGAAGCGCGACATGCGCAAGGTGTTCGAGGCTGACAGCTGGTCGGCGGTCGGCGTATCCGGTGCGGCCGGCCCGGCGATGGAGCTGGCCCGGATCTTCGCCACCGAGCTGGAGCACTACGAGAAGGTCGAGGGCGGACCGCTGTCGCTGGAGGGCAAGGCCAACAAGCTCGGGCAGATGGTGCGCGCGAACCTGCCGATGGCGATGCAGGGCCTGGTGGTCGTCCCTCTGTTCGCCGGCTACGACCCGCGCGAGCAGGTGGCGCGCATCTACGAGTTCGACGCCGCCGGCGGGCGCTACGAAGAGCGGCGGTTCGCGACCTCGGGCTCGGGCGGCCGGGACGCCCGCGGCTCGCTGAAGGCACGGTACCGCCGGGGCCTGGACCGAGACGGCGCCATCGACGTCGGCTTGGAGGCGCTGTGGGACGCCGCCGACGAGGACGCCGCCACGGGCGGGCCAGACCTCATACGCGGCATCTACCCCCTGGTGGCGGTCATCGACGCCGATGGCTACCGGGAGATGGCCGACGAGTTCGTCGCCGAGCGGGTCTCAGACGTCATCGCCGACCGCCGGGCTTCGAGCTGACGCCTGCCGTGGCCTGTCCTCGGCTGCCGTCCGCGGAGGCGGGGTCGGCGCCGACCTAGGCGCGGCGGGCCCCTCCTAAGCTGTCGGCGAGGTGACTGAGGACCGGAGGG
>DASZOD010000246.1:0-10535 GCA_035550935.1 Egibacteraceae bacterium
GGTGGGGCCCGGCCACCGGCGGGGGCCGGGCCCCACCCGCGGCCCTGGCCCGACGACGGGCGGCTGGACCCCGAGCTGCTGGGGGGCGGGGACCGGCGCAACGTCGCCGACCGCTACCGTTACTGGCGCGTCGAAGCGATCGTGGCCGACCTGGACCGCCGCCGCCACCCGTTCCACGTCGCGGTCGAGAACTGGCAGCACGACCTCAACATCGGCGCGGTGGTGCGCAACGCCAACGCCTTCCTGGCCGCCGCGGTCCACATCGTCGGACGCCGGCGCTGGAACCGCCGCGGTGCCATGGTCACCGAGCGCTACCAGCACGTGCACCACCACCCTGACCTGGAGGCCTTCGCGCGCTGGGCGGCCGCGGCAGGGCTGCCGGTACTGGGCGTGGACAACCTGCCCGACGCGGTTCCGCTGGACGCCGCCGACCTGCCACGCGCCTGCGTGCTGCTGTTCGGCCAGGAGGGGCCGGGGCTGTCGCCGGCCGCCCGGCAGCTGGCCGAGGCGGTGCTGTCGATCCGTCAGTACGGCTCCACCCGCAGCATCAACGCCGGCGTCGCCTCGGGCATCGCGATGTACGAGTGGTGCCGCCGCCACGCCGCCGGCGACTGAGGTTTGCATTCGTACTACGTTCACGTAGTTTTGGCGTGGGCTAACTCACTCGGCGATCTCGTCGTCGCGCCGCACAGCATCACGCCATAGGTGCCTAAATGCGCACCGTTTCCACTCCTTGAGGAGGCTGACCTTACTGAGCCTCCAGGCTGCCGGATTTGCTGAAGGGCTGCCGGCGACTGGGAGCGAACGGCCGGTTAATTAAGCAGGCCGCCGCCGATGTCGCTGCCGCGAGGCGACGACGTAGTGACCCGCGATCTCACGCCGACACTATGTGCACGCGGACGGCGCCGAGGGTGCGAACGTAACCGTCCCAGCAGCGCATCCTCCCATGCTGCCCGGTGAGACTGCGGGTGGACCAGGCTACTGGATGACAAAGTCCCAGGTGAACTCGTCGAGCGTCTCCTCGATGAATCCGGTCTCGGGGTCCACACGGACCCGTTGCACCGTCGCGCTGTGGGACCCGGGGGAAAGGTCCACCGGGCCGCCCGCGATAGGCGCCTCACTGGCGGCCTGCTCCGCGGGATCTTCCCGGGCGCCTACGGGAGGGTCCGCCGGAGGGATCGGCCGGTCCGGATCGTAGACCAACTCGCCGCGCCCCTCGAGCGAATATGTCGTCACGTCGACCCCATCGATGAGCAACCGGATGCCCTGGTCGGGCTCCACTAGGTTGTGGTCCACCTGCACGTCGCGGGTGACGGTCACGACTTGGTCTTCAGCGGGATAGATGCGCTCTAGCCACGGTGGCAGCTCGGCGGTTACCTCCCCCCCGCCAACAACAGTGTCCCCGCCGGCCTCGTCGCTGACGTCGCTGCGGCAAGCAGACATCAGTGCGACGAGGACGGCGACAAGAGTGACGGTACGGACGAGCGGCGTAGGAGTGCACGACGACAGACTCATACGGACGTCTGTCCCCACGTTGCCGGTGGTCGCAAACGGCTCACCTTGCAGCCGAAGCACGAAAGCAGCGCCAGACGCCCTCACCGTCTGAGGGAGCACCAAACCTCACATCTACGACCAGCGATCACTGACACAGGCGAACGTGGGTTCCTCGGTGGGCAGGTTACCGGTTGGCGGTGCAAACTCCGGTACGAACTGGGCCGACCAGATCATGACCACCGAACCCTATGCGCCTTCCAGGGCCGCTACCAGGCCAGCGCCAGGCCCTCGAGTGGAAGTCTCCGACCTTGACCTGCTCCCAAAGCGCCTCGCCACCCACAAGCCTCTCCCTGCGGCTGCGTGAGCCGATACGTGCAAGAACTTCCGTGCCGGAGCACTAAGCAACTGCGGTTGAAGATCCGGCGACATATTTGTCGCTCATGCTTCAACGGACGGCCGGGCGGCCTCGCGTCTTGCGCACGGCGGGGAAGGACGGCCGGGGCGCAGGACCACCGCTGCGCAGGCCACCGCTGCGCGCGGGATGGGCGCGTCAGGCGCTGTCCAGCAGCGCCACCGGGTCGGACCGGCCCCCGGCGGCCTGGAACTCCTGCGCCACGGCCGCGCGCAGGTCGCCGTCGGCGAGGAAATCCACCGCGGTCAGCGCCAGGCCGATGGCGGCGTCGACGGTGCCCCGGTCGCCTTCCTCGCTGCCGGCCCACCCGGCGAACTCGGGGGTGTGGATGCTCACGCCCGGCGGGGAAACGGCCAGCGTCGGGTGGATCGCGGGCACCCGCACGCTGACGTTGCCCAGGTCAGTCGAGCCCGTCAGCTCGCCGGGCACCACTCCGGCGGGCAGCACCCGCCGCCCGCGCTGGCTCATGTTCTGCGCGTAGCGCGCCGCCAGGGTGTGGTTGTGGCGCACCGGCAGGTAGACCGGGGACGGGTCCCAGCCGATCTCGACCACCGTGCCCGTCGAGGCGGCGGCCGCGTCGAAGACCGCCGCCGCCCGCTCGCACAGCTCCGCCAGCGTCCGCGGCTCGGCCGAGCGCAGGTAGAAGGTGGCGGCGGCCCGCTCGGGCACGATGTTGGGCTTCTGGCCGCCGTCGGTGATGATGCCGTGCACACGGTCGGTGGGCAGGATGTGCTGGCGCAGCTGGGCGATCCCCAGGTAGGCGGCCACGACCGCGTCCAGGGCGTTGCGGCCCAGGAACGGCATCGCCGAGGCGTGCGCCGCCAGCCCCCGATACGTGACGTCGACCTGGCGGACCCCGATCCAGGGGTGGGTGGCGATCTCGAAGCCGGCGGGGTGCACCATGACCGCCGCGTCGATGGCGTCGAAGCCGCCGGCGCGGGCGATGAGTTCCTTGCCGCCGCCGCCTTCCTCGGCGGGGCACCCGACCAGTTCGACGCTACCGTCGAGGTCGGCGACGACCGAGGCGACGGCCAGGAACGCCCCCACGGCGCTGGCGCAGATGATGTTGTGGCCGCAGGCGTGGCCGATGCCCGGCAAGGCGTCGTACTCGGCCAGCACCGCCACCCGCGGTCGCTGCCGGCCGACGCGCGACCGCAACGCCGTGGGCAGGCCGTAGGCGCCGATCTCCAGGTCGTGGCCGTCCCCTGAGACCAGCCCGGCGACGGCCTCGACCGCATGGTGCTCCTCGAAGCCCAGCTCCGGGTGGGCGTGCAGGTCGCGGGACAAGGCGACCAGGTCGTCGGCGCGCTCCTCGACCGCCGCGCCGGCGGCCTCGCGCAGCCGGGCCGGCGCCCCGGCGTGGGGCGACGTCAGCGGCTCGGCCTCGGCGATGTCGCGGGCGATGCGCTCCGCGAGCCGCTCGAGGTAGCCGCGGTAGGGCGGGGTGGGGGCGCTCATGAGGTGAGGCTACTGGCTGGGCGGATTTCCTCCCGACAGCCGAATCGGTTACTGTGCGTGATGCGCCTCTATACCGACAGACGTCAAGGGCACCCCCGTCGCAAGGCGGGTTCGCAAAGTCACGGGGTCCCGCGCAAGTCCGCGGGGTCGGCCGGGCCGCCCCTGTTCACGAAAGGGAGTACGTCGATGTCTCACCCCACCCGCAGCCGCTGGGCGCTGCTGGCCGTCCTCGTCGTCGCGCTCGCCGCGGCCGGGCTGCCTGCCCGGGCCGACGACGAGAGCGAGTCCTCCGTCGGTGCTCTGGAAGTCGAGGTCCGCCCGGCGATCACCGCCCCCGGACGCTCCATCCTGGTCCAGGCAGAGTACGACGCCGACGATGCCAACGAGCACGGCGAGCACGGCGACCACGGCGACGAGCCCGACGGGGACCTGCCCACCGAGGACCTGCCCACCGAGGATCCCACCGAGGGTCTGCCCACCGAGGATCCCACCGAGGACCTGCCCACCGAGGAGCCCACGGACGACACGGTGGCGCTGCGCGACGAGACCGACACCCCGGGACGCGAGCTCTCGGTCGTGTTCACCGTCGACTTCGGCGACGGCTCCGGCCCCCAACCGATGATGGTCAACCGCGCGAGTCGGGACGGCAGCGAGGCCCGGGCCAACCAGCAGCACCGCTACGATGAGGCCGGCGACTACACCATCACGGTCACCGCCACGCCCGTGGACGGCGAGCCGGTGACCACCACCGTGGTGGTCAACGTCGGCGCCGGATCGGCTCGCCTGGGCGGCCACGACCGCTTCGACACCAGCGCGCGGCTGTCGCGCGAGAACTTCCCGGCCGATGGCGAGGCCGAGGCCGTGCTGCTGGCCCGCGCCGACCACTTCGCCGACGCGCTTGCGTCCGCGCCGCTGGCGTTGCTGGGGCAGGCGCCGGTGCTGCTGACCAGCACCGCGTCGGTGCCCGATGCCACTCTGGAGGAGATCGCGCGGGCGCTTGGCGAGGAGGGCACCGTCTACCTGCTGGGCGGCGAGTCGGCGATCTCGCCGGAGGTGGCCACGGCGTTGACCGAGATGGGCTACGAGGTCGTGCGCATCGCCGGTGACGACCGCGTCGACACCGCCATCCAGGTGGCGCGGTTCCTGCTGCAGGCCGGGGTCGACATCGACGAGGTGGTCCTGGCCAGCGCTGCCAACTTCCCCGACGCGCTGGCCGGCGCCGCGTACGCCGCCGCCAGGCAGGCGCCGGTGCTGCTGACCTGGCCCGACCGGCTGGACCCGCGCGTGGCCCAGTTGTTGACCTCACTGGACGACGGCGTGCAGGTGCTCGTCGCCGGCGGTGAGGCCGCCGTCAGCGACGCCGTCGTCGCCGAGGTCGCCGGGCTTGGCCTGCAGGTCGAGCGACTGTCGGGTGGCGACCGGTTCGCGACCTCCGCGCGCATGGCCGAGCGCCTGTTCGACGACGCCACCGCGGTGGTCGTGGCCACCGGCGCCAACTTCCCCGACGCGCTGGCCGGAGCCGCTCACGCCGGGCGGCTGGACGCTCCGATCCTCCTCGTCGGCGACACGCTGCCCGAGGCGGTCCGCGTCTACCTCGAGCAGCGCATCGGCCAGATCACCGTCGTGTACGTGCTCGGCGGCGAGGCCGTCGTGCCGGCCGCGGTCCTGGCCGAGATCGAGCAGCTGTTGGGGCTCAGCTAGTCAAGCCCCCCGGCGGCGCCGATGTCGGTCCCCAGTGGGCGACGTCGGCGCCGTCCGACGACCAGCTCGCGCACGACGTCCGTGACGTGGCGACGAGGCGATTCTTCGGTTCTACGCCTACGCCTGTTGCGGCCATGCCTCGACCGCGTCCACGAAGCGTTCGGCGTCGTCGATGGCACCGCCGGCCGCCTGCAGTGGCACCTCGATGGGTGCGTCGTCTGCCTGGTTCCTGCGCTCGAACAACGACCGGATGAGTCGACCGACGCCCTCGTCGACCCCGCCCGACAGCTCGGGCAGATCGGGGACTGGTCGTCGGCCGATCCCCCGCTCCGCGTCGGCGTGGTCGATCATCCCCTCATCGGCCAGCCACTGGATGCTTCGGCGTTCCATGCGCGCGTGTGGAACCGGAACCAGGCCTCCCGCAGCCCCGGGAACTCCAGCAAGGTGTCCTTGAAGCGCCGAAACGGGCCTCGTCCTTGGAGCGCCCGGTCGAGCCGGTCCCGCGCCCGCGGATCGCGCACGAGCTGGACGAACTGCTCCATGTCCCGGTATCCCTCCGAAGACGGGATGGGCTCGACCGGGATCAGGCGCCCCGTCTCCGGATCACCCTCGCCCGGCTGGTCGAGGGAGAACGCCGATCGCGGGGCCACCTCGCCAGTCGTGGGGTCGAACCACCAGGTGCTCTCGGGGGAGTGGTCCTCCAGGGCCACCGCGAGCGCGGCCAGATCGACCTGCCCGATGTCGAGCACGGTGGTCTCCTTCCCGCTCGACCGCTCCCGAGCCGATCCTGAACTGCCTGTGCCTGGTCGAGGAACCCGAAGGGTGCTGGGGCAACGGCAGCATCATGTGCATCGCAGCGACGGCACTCGCGCGCCCGTCCCGGGGGCGTCGAGCCGGACCGCGACGAGCACGGCTGTGTTTCTGGCAGGCTAACCGCCGGCGCTGCCGGGAAGGACGTCGGACGCCAGGCCGGCGACGAGGAGGCTTCCGTGGATGTGCGTCACCTGCTGAACGACACCCCCTGCCACATCGTTCTGCTGGTCGTCGATGGACTGGGTGGCTTCGCCGACGCGGATCACGGCAGCGAGCTGGAGGAGGCGCGCGCCCCCAACCTGGACCGTCTCGCCGCCGAGGGCATGACCGGCTTGACGCACCCGGTCGGGCCGGGCATCACCGCCGGATCGGGGCCGGGCCACCTCGCCCTGTTCGGCTACGACCCGACCCGCTACCCGCTCGGGCGGGGCGTCTTGTCTGCGGCCGGCGTCGAGTTCGACCTGCGGCCGGGCGACGTCGCCGCCCGCGGCAACCTCGCCAGGCTCGACGACGACGGCAAGGTCGCCGACCGGCGCGCGGGGCGCATCGGCGACGAGCCTGCCCAGGCCATCGTCGCCAAGCTCAACGACCGCGTCGACCTCGACGACGTCGAGGTGTCGTTCCGCCACATCTCCGATCACCGCGTGCTCGTGGTCCTGCGCGGCGACGGCCTCGACCCGCGGGTCAACGACCTTGACCCCCAACGGGTCGGCGTGCCGCCCCGCGAACCGGTGGCCCAGGACCCGGCCGCCGAACGCACCGCCGACGTCCTCAAGCGCCTGGACGCCGCGATTCGCGCGGCGCTGGACGGCGAACAGGCCGACGCGGTCCTGCTGCGGGGCTTCGACAGCTTCCGCGAGCTGCCCACGTTCGGGGAGCGCTACGGGCTGCGCGCGGCGACCGTCGCTCGCTACCCGATGTACCGCGGCGTTGCCAAGCTCGTCGGCATGACGGTCCTGCCTAAGACCGGCTCGCCGCAGGAGCAGGTCGGTCTCATGCGCGAGCACTGGGACCGCTTCGACTACTTCTTCATGCACGACAAGGAGACCGACCGCGCCGGCCACGACGGCGAGCGCGACGCGAAGATCGCCGCCATCGAGGGCATCGACGCGGTCATCCCCGACATCGTCGAGCTTGACCCCGACGTGTTGGTGGTCACCGGCGACCACGCGACGCCGACCCAGCTGTCGGCCCATTCGTGGCACCCGGTGCCCACGCTGGTGTGGGGACAGAGCGTCGGCCGCGACGATGTCACCAGCTTCGGGGAGCGGGCGTGCACCGGCGGGCTTCTGGGGCAGCGCCCCGCCGTCGATCTCATGCCGATCATGCTGGCGGCGGCTCTGCGGCTCGAGAAGTTCGGCGCGTAATGCCCAACCGGCGGTCACGATGACTCACGTTGGCGAGTCGAGAGCAGTTGACACGGTGGTGCTATGAGCCAGGATCAAGCGATTCGCTTTACGTATCTGTCGCAGGAAGACCTGCTTGAGGCGGGCTGTTTCGACTTCCGCCTCGTGATTGAAGCCGCAGAGTCGTCCCTGCTCGCCCACCCAAGAGGAGACGTGATCTTCCCCGAGAAGGTCGTGCAGATCTTCAACGAAGAGACGCAGGAACGCATCAACTGTCTTCCGGCGACCCTGCGGGCCGAGAATGTGTGCGGCGTGAAGTGGGTCTCGGTCTTCCCCCCGAACGTCCCAAGGTTCGGCCTCCAGAACCTGACTGCCGTCTTCATCCTGTCGGAGATCGAGAAGGGATTTCCACTCGCGGTGCTCGAGGGCACGCTGGCGTCCAACATGCGGGTCGGCGCCGTGGGAGCCCTCGCCGCGAGGCACTTCGCGCCCGCGGAGGCGCGCACGATCGGATTCATCGGCAGCGGGGAACAGGCCAAAATGCATCTCCTGGCCATGAAGGCCGTGCGTCCCTCGCTGGTGGAATGCCGGGTCTCGGCCAAGACAGCGGAGGAGGAGCGCGAGTTCGTGCGCCAGATGGAGTCCATCCTCCCCGAGGTGGAGTTCGTGCCCGCCGGCACCGACGGCGCCCGTGCGATGGAGGGTGCAGACATTCTCGTCACCGCGACGAGCGCTCAGGCGCCCCTCCTGCGCGCTGCCTGGATGAAGCCGGGGTCTTTCTACAGCCATGTCGGTGGCTGGGAGGACGAATACGACGTGGCAAGAAAGTGCGACAAGATCGTGTGCGATCACTGGGATACGGTAAAACATCGCACGCAGACCCTCAGTCGTATGTATCAGGACGGCGAGCTGCGCGATGCAGACATTTACGCGAACCTCGATGAGGTGGTCGCGGGCGAGAAGCCGGGCCGGGAGCGCGACGACGAGCGGGTCTACTTCAACGCGGTGGGGCTCGCCTTCGTCGACGTCGCGATCGCGCTGGCCATGTACCGGCGCGCGGTGGAGGCGGGGAAGGGACAGGAGCTCACGCTGCAGGAGACGATGATCTTCGACCACCCGCGCATAGCCGATTACGCCCGCTTGTGACTGTCGGGCTTCGCCGACGAAGTGCGACTTCCGCCGCGGACCAGCACGGGGGGCATGGGTCGGTGTCCTTTCAGCCAGTGGGCCTCACTGCTCACCAAGCCTGGCTACCGGGCGCTTCGGGGCGATGAGACGGTAGCTCTCCTCGATGAGCTCGATGAACTCCACCCGACCGCCCTCGAGGGTGCCCTTTGCATGGCAAAGATGCAGCTGATCATCGCAGGGCAAGCCAGCGGCGGAGTAGGCCACTCATCCGACGTGCCGGGCGAACCAGTCGAGCACGCGGCCGTAGGCGTGCGCCGCGGCCGTGGCGTCGTGGCGCGGACCGGTGTTGTTGAAGAACGCGTGGTCGACTCCGGGGAACGTGACGATCTCGTGGGTGAGACCGGCGCGTTGGAGCGCCGTGCGAGCGGCGGCGCGCGTGGCGTTCACCCGGTCGTCGAACTCGGCGTAGATCGCCAGGACGGCCGCGGTCGAGCCGGAGAAGTCGGGGTCGTCGGGCGCGGGCCCGTAGAAGGGGACGGCGGCATCGAGACGCGGCTCGCCGGCATCCAGCAGCCGCCACACCATGCCGCCTCCGAAGCAGAATCCGACGGCCGCGAGCCTGCTGCCCCCCAGGCGGCGTTCGAGTTCGTCGATGCCCGCCCTCATGTCGGCGACGAACCGTTCGGGTGGGACGCGGCCGAGCGCGGCAGTGGCGTTCGCGGGGTCGCCGAGCGAGGCGGTGCCGCCCTCCTCTGAGAGCAGGTCGATCGCGAGCGCCGAGTATCCGCTGGCGGCGAAGCGCTCCGCCACAGAGCGGATGTGATCGTTGAGCCCGCGGTTCTCGTGGACGACGAGGACCCCGCCTCGGGGCGCTGCGGACTGTGCCCACGAACCCTGCAGCACGCGCTCCTGGGGGCCAGGGAAGGTGATCGGCTCGACCGGAGTCGTCGACAGATCGTCGGGTGTCGGGGTCGTCGGCTCCGTGGGCGGGGTCGTCGCCGCGGGGCTCGGTGCCGTCTGTTCCGCCCGGTCCTCGCGAGCGCAGGCCAGCAGCGAAGAGGCGGCCGCTGCGCCCAGCCCCAACAGGCCGAGCCGCCACAGCGCCTCGCGTCGCGTCATGAGGCCGTCGGCGTGGTCGAGTGCGATCTCCTCGGCAAGGTAGCGCTGCACTGGCGTCATCGTGTCCTCCTCCTCGGGCGACGGGTCCCGGTCGGCGGTCGGAACGTCATCGTGTGCGCAAGACGACGAGCGTGTCCGAGGCGGACCCGGCGCCCCACACCTCACCGACGAGTCCCACCAGCTGGCGCACCTGCGCGCCGCTGCTGGGGAAGGGAAAGACCCGGAAGCGCTCGGTTCGCGGATCGAAGCCGACCAGCGCGTTGGCGCCGAAGTCGGTGACCCAGACGACGTCCTCGTGGTCGACGTACACCGCGTAGGGTCGCGGATCGTCCCCGGGCAGGAGCCATTCCCGCCAAGCGTCCGTGGCCGGATCGAAGCGGGCCAGCTTGCCCGCGAACCACTCGGTCACCCAAAGCCGCCCGCTCGAGTCGCTCCAGATGCGCCGCGCCCCCCCGTCGGCAGTCGGCACGTCCACGACGTTGAGCCGGCCGTCCGACGAGTCGATCCGCGCGATGTAGCTGCCCGCCAGCGAGGCGAACCACACCGTGCCATCGGGCGTCGCGGCGATCCCGTACGGGCCACGACCGCGCGGCGCGTCGAAGACCTCCATCCTGCCCGTGGCCGGGTCGAGATGCCCGTAGACGCCGCCCTGTCCCGTGTACCAGAGCACGCCGTCCCCGTCGAAGGCGGCGGTGTTGAGGTTGGCGTTGGCGGGCCGCGGCAGCGGGAAGGTCGCGACCTCGAGGGTCGTCGGATCGACGCGCACGATCGCATTGAGCCCGCCATCGGTGACCCACGGAGCCCCATCGGGGCCCACGACGACGCCGTGGGGCGCCGACCCGGGCCCGAGGGGGATGTGGCGCGTCGCGCCGGTGCTCGGGTCGAGCACGCCGAGCGCCCCAGCACGCTGCGCCGTGTACCACACCCGGCCATCGGCGGCCGGCGCCACGTCGTGTGGGCCGGTGCCGGCGGGGACCGGGAACTGCCCGAACTGCGCCTCTGCCGGCTGCGCGGGTGCGGTGGTCACCGGCGGCGCTCCGGTGGTGGCGGGGGAGGAGACGGGC
>DASZOD010000247.1:0-13695 GCA_035550935.1 Egibacteraceae bacterium
GAGCAGGCCCGCGGACAGGGCGGGCACGACCGGGATGAGCCAGGCGACGTCAAGGACCGAGCCGGGGGCGGGAGTCAGGACGTGCTCCACTGCGCTGGTCCCCCTCTATCGTCCAGTGCGCTAGTAGTGCAGTGCGTCGACCTCGTCGGCGTCGGTGGACGCCTTGAGTCGGAACAGGTTGACGATCAGCGCCAGGCCGACGGTGACCTCGGCGGCGGCGACGACGATCGTGAAGAACGACAGGATCTGCCCGTCGAGGTTGCCGTTGATGCGGGCGAACGTCACGAACGTGAGGTTGACGCTGTTGAGCATCAACTCGATGCACATGAACATGATGATCAGGCTGCGGCGCACGAGGACGCCGACCATGCCGACGACGAACAGCGCCGCGGCGAGCACCAGGTAGTAGCCGGCGGGGACGATCACGACCGGCGCTCCTGTGCAGCGCCTGCCTCGACCGGCTCGGGCAGACGGTCGACCAGGTCGGCGGGGTCTTCGTGCCGGCGGCCCAGCACCAGCGCGCCGACCGCGGCGATGACCAGCAGGACGCTGGTGACCTCGAAGGGCCAGACGAAGTCGGTGAACAGCAGTGCCCCCACCGCCCCGACGTGGTCGCCGGCGTTGGCCTCGCCCAGCCCGGCGCAGGGCACGCCGGCCGCCTCCTGACCGGCGGGGGCGGGCACGTTGCAGGCCGACTCGGGGCCCATGTAGGGGCCGGCCACACCGAATGCCAGTGCGGCCAGCAGAGCCAGGCCCAGCAGCACCGCGGCCGGCTTCTGGCCCGGGAGCCGCTCGACGAAGGGCTGCTCGCGGGCGACGCCCAGCAGCATGATCACGAACAGGAACAGGACCATGATGGCGCCGGCGTAGACGATGATCTGCACCGTGGCGAGGAACTGGGCCTCCAGTACCGCGTACAGGACCGCGATGGTGAAGAAGTTCAACACGAGCATGAGCGCGGCGTGCACGGCGTTGCGCATGAGCACCATCGCCACCGCCGAGCCCAGCGCGACCGGCGCCAGGACCCAGAAGGCCCAGAACTCCGGGGTGCCCGACGCCGCCTGCTCGACGCCCTGGGGGACGGGAGGCGCCTGGGCGAGCAGCCCGGCCAGGTGGCCCATGTGGGTCACTCCTCCGCGGGTGCGTGCTCGGGCGGCTCGTAGCCGCCGCCGATGAGCTTGACCTTCGCCGCCCCCCCGAACTCCTCGGGGTGCTTGGGCTCGCGCACGTAGCTGGCGAGCGGGTCCTGGGCGGCGAAGCCCTGGTAGTAGGACAGGCCGCGGGCGGCGACCTCCGCATCGGTGTGCGGGGGGGGTTTCGCGCCCTCGGGCAGGGGCGCCAGCAGCTGCTCGCGGGTGAAGATCATGTCCTCGCGGTTGTCGGCGGACAGCTCGTACTCGTGGCTCATGGTCAGCGCCCGGGTCGGGCAGGCCTCCAGGCACAGCCCGCAGAAGATGCAGCGCAGGTAGTTGATCTGGTAGACGACGCCGTAGCGCTCCGCCGGCGAGTAGCGCTCCTCGGGGGTGTTGTCCTTGCCGACGACGTAGATCGCATCTGCGGGACAGGCCCAGGCGCACAGCTCGCAGCCGACGCACTTCTCCAACCCGTCCGGGTAGCGGTTGAGGACGTGGCGGCCGTGGAAACGGGGCTGGACCTCGCGCTTCTGGTCGGGGTACTCGGTGGTCACCGGCGCCCGGAACATCTGCTTGAAAGTGGTGCCGAAGCCCTTGCGCAGCGCGTTGAACATGACGGTCAGACCTCGATCTTCTCGCCGGTCGGCTCCTGGGGGGCGTCCGCTTCGCCGGGCGGCTGCGCGGCGCGCCCGCCGGGCTGGTCGCCGCCGGTGCCCCCGGCGGGCAGGCCTTCGCCACCGCCTCCGCCGGGCTCGACCTGGCGGCGGCCGAACAGCGGCGCGGCCAGGTACAGCACCAGCGCGACCGCGATGCCGATGCCCGCGTAGCGCAGGACGGTGGAGCGGTCGGCGGTCTGGCCCAGCACGACCGAGACGCCGGTCAGCAGCGCCCACACCATGCCCAGCGGCAGCATAACCTTCCAGCCCAGGTCCATGAGGCGGTCGTAGCGCAGCCGCGGAAGCGTCCCCCGCAACCAGACGAACACGAAGACGAACACGAAGGTCTTGAGCAGGAAGTACACGGTGGGCAGCAGCGCCTGCAGCCACCCGGGGCCGAACAGGGGGCCGGCGGGCCCGCCCAGGAACATCGTCACGGTCACCGCCGACATCGTGATGATGTTCATGAACTCGGCCAGGAAGAACATGGCGAACTTGGCGCCGGTGTACTCGGTGTGGAAGCCGGCCACGAGCTCGCCCTCGGCCTCGGGCAGGTCGAAGGGGTGCCGCTGGGTCTCGGCGACGATGGCGGCGAAGAACAGCACGAACGCCGGTGCCATGGGGATGATGTTCCAGGCCGGCACCGACCCGATCAGCGGCTCGGCCTGGCGGGCGACGATCTCCGAGGAGCGCAGCGACCCCGTGTAGATGAACACCGCCGCCAGGCCCAGCCCCATGGCCAGCTCGTAGGAGATCATCTGCGCGCTGGAGCGCACCCCGCCCAGCAGCGGGTACTTGGAGCCCGACGACCAGCCGGCGAGCACGATGCCGTAGACCCCCAGCGAGCTCATCGCCAGCACCCACAGCAGCCCGATGTCGGGATCCCACACCTGCAGGGTGACGGGCCGCCCGGCGACCGTGAAGGTGCCGCCGAAGGGCACCACCGCGAAGGTCAACAGCGCCACCATCGCCGACGCCATCGGCGCGCTGAGGTAGACGAAGCGGTCGACGTTGCGGGGGGTGATGTCCTCCTTGAAGAACAGCTTGGCCCCGTCCGCCAGGGTCTGCAGGATGCCCATCGGGCCCAGCCGGTTGGGCCCGATGCGGGTCTGCATCTTCGCCAGCAGCCTGCGCTCGCCCCAGATGAGCAGAGCGGTGCTGACCAGCCACAGGACAAACGCCGCCACCGTCTTGGCGATGACGAGCAGGACGTCGACGCCGTCCATCAGCCTTCCCCCCCACCGGATCCCCGCCCGGCGGCGCCTGCGGCGCCGCCCTCGCCCGGGTCCAGGCGCACCCGCAGCGGGGCGTCGCGCGGCGCGTCGGGCGCCAGCAGCATCCCGGGCGTGGTCGGGGTGGAGTTCGCCGGCAGGACCACGCAGCCGCTGACCACGTCGCCGGTCACGCGGGCCGGCAGGTCCAGCCGTCCGCCGGGGCCGACCACCGCGACGTGGCCGCCGTCGCGGATGTCCAGACGCCGCGCGTCGGCCTCGTTGACCCACACGGCCGCCGGGCGGGCGGTCTCCTTGAGGCCCTTGGCGCCGACCAGCATCGTGCCCTCGCCCAGCAGCCAGTCGACGACGACGGCGTCGAACGGGTAGCGGTCGTCGCGGGCAGCCTCGGGCTCCGGGCGCGCCGCCAGCGGGGTCAGGCGGTCGACGCCGCGCAGCGGCACCTCCATGAGCGGCGCCGCCTCCCGGCGCACGTCGGCGGCGGTCTCCCACCCCAGGTCGCTGCCCATCGTCCGGGCCAGCTGGCGCAGGATGTCCCAGTCCTCCTGGGCCAGGCCCTGGGCGGGGACCGCCTGGGCGAACGGCTGGCGCCGGCCCTCCCAGGTCGTGAACGACCCCACCCGCTCGTGCGGCGCCGAGGCCGGCAGGACCACGTCGGCGTGGCCGGTGGTATCGGTCGCCAGCATGTCCTGCACGATGACGGTGTCGACCCGCTCCAGGGCCGCCTTGGCCAGCCCCGGGTTCTCGAAGTCGCGCGCGGGATCGACCCCGACCAGGTACAGGGCCTTGACCCGCCCGTCGGCGGCGGCCTCGAGCACGCCGCGGGTGTCCAGGCCCGGGCGGTCGGGCAGCCGGTGCCAGGCGTCGGCGACCGGCCCGGGCTCCGACAGCGTCCGCCCGCCGGGCAGCAGCCCGGGCACGAGCCCCGCGTCGACCGCTCCGCGGGCGCCGTTGCGGCGCGGCACCCACGCGAAGCCCAGCCCCCGGGCGCGCGCCAGCTCGGCGGCCGCGGGCAGCGCGCCGGGCGAGCGGGCCAGGCGCTCGCCGGCGAGCACCACCGCCGTCGTGGCCTCGCCCAGGGCATCGAGGACGTCGTCCACGCCGTCGGCCGCCGCGCCGTCGTCAGGGCCGTCGGGGCCCAGGGCCGCCAGTACCCTGGCCTCGCCGCCGGCCGGGGTGGGCACCCAGCGCCAGGCGATCTCGCCCAGCGAGCCCGGGGTCGGCCCGACGACGACGACCTTGTGGCGGTGCTGGCGCCAGGCCTTGCGCAGCCGCAGGTGCAGGATGGGGACTTCTTCCTCGGGGTCGAGCCCGGCGACGATCACGACCTCGGAGCGCTCGACCTGGTCGTAGGTGGGCCCCACCGTGCCGGCGACCGCGGCCAGCACGTCGCGTTCCTCGTCGGGGCGGGGAAACAGGCGGAAGTCGACGTTGTCGGTGCCGATGGTGTCGCGGGCGAAGCGGCTGAGGGCGTAGGCGTCCTCGTCGGTGAGCCGCCCGCCGGTCAGGACCCCCACCGCCGCTGGTCCTCCGGCTTCCAGCGCGTCGCCCAGGCCGCGGGCAGCCCGACGCAGCGCCGGCATCCACGAGGTCGGCTGCAGGGTGCCCAGCTCGTCGCGCACGGCAGGCTCGCGCAGGCGCTCATCGTGGGCGACGAACTCGTAGCCAAAGAAGCCCTTGTCGCAGGTCCACCACTCGTTGACCGCAGGGTTCGTGCGCGCCAGCTGGCGCTGGACCTCGCCGGAGCGCACGTCGATGCGCAGGTTGCAGCCGGCGCTGCAGTGGTTGCAGACGCCTGGGGAGGTGCGCAGGTCGAACGGGCGGGACCGGAACCGGTAGCTGTTGGAGGTCAGCGCGCCCACCGGACAAATCTGCACGACGTTGCCCGAGAAGTAGCTGTGGAAGGGCTCGTCCTCGTAGATGGCGATCTGCTCCAGCGCGCCGCGCTCGAACAGCTCGATCAGCGGGTCGCCGGCGACTTCCATCGCGAAGCGGGTGCAGCGGGCGCACAGCACGCAGCGCTCCCGGTCCAGCGCGACCAGCGGCGAGATGGGGATGGGCTTCTCGTAGTCGCGCTTGCGGTCGACGAAGCGGCTGTCGGCCGGGCCGTGGGCGAGCGCCTGGTCCTGCAGCGGGCACTCCCCGCCCTTGTCGCACTGCGGGCAGTCCAGCGGGTGGTTGATGAGCAGGAACTCCAGCTGGGCCTGCTGGCCCTTCTTGGCCATCTCCGAGGTCAGGTGGGTCTTGACCACCATGCCCTCGTCGCAGGGCACGGTGCAGGCCGTCATCGGCTTGCCCTGACCCTCGACGTCGACCAGGCACTGGCGGCAGGCGCCGACCGGGTCCAGCCCCGGATGGTCGCAGAAGCGGGGGATGGTGATGCCCAGCCGCTCGGCGGCGCGGATGATCAGCGTGCCCTTGGGCACGTCCAGCTCCCTGCCGTCGATGCTGAGCCGGACCGTCTGGGTGCTGGCCGTCATCGTGCGACCCCCGCGGGCTCGGGCTGCTCCGGGTAGTAGCCGCCGGGCCGGTGCAGCCCGCTGTTGTCGGTGACGACGCCGGCGTGCGGCTCGATGTGGTCGGGCAGGCGGCCGTGCTCGATGAGGTACTCGAACTCGTCGCGGAAGTGCTCGACGGCCGACAGGATCGGCATGGCCCCGCCGTCGCCGAGCGCGCACAGCGAGCGGCCCACGATCTCGTCACAGGCGCTGTCGAGCAGTTCGACGTCGCCGGCCCGCCCCCGGCCGTCGAGGATGCGCTGGAGGACCTGGGCCAGCCAGAAGAAGCCCTCCCGGCACGGCGTGCACTTGCCGCACGACTCGTGCTCGTAGAAGCGGGTCCAGTTCAGCACCGCGTCGACGACGCTGGTCTTCTCGCTGCACATCACCATCGCCCCGGTGCCCAGCATGCTGCCGGCTTCCTTGAGCGACTCGAAGTCCATCGCCACGTCGAAGTGCTCGGCGGTCAGTATGCGCGTCGACGACCCCCCCGGCACCCAGAACTTCAGCGGACGCTCGGGCAGCATGCCGCCGCAGGACACCTCGACGATCTCCCGGGCGGTCGCGCCCATCGGCCACTCGTAGTTGCCGGGACGCGCGACCTCGCCGGAGACGGAGAAGATCTTGGGGCCGCCGGACTTCTCGGTGCCGATCTCCTTGAACCAGTCGGCGCCGTTCTCGACGATGTGGGGGATGCAGATGATCGTCTCGACGTTGTTCATCACCGTCGGGCAGGCGTAGAGCCCGGCGACGGCGGGAAACGGCGGGCGCAGCCGGGGCTGGGCCCGGCGGCCCTCGAGGGCGTCGAGCAGGGCGGTCTCCTCCCCGGCGATGTAGCCCCCCGCGGAGTAGTGCAGCGTGACGTCGAAGTCGAAGCCCGAGCCCAGCACGTCCTTGCCCAGGTAGCCCTGGCGGTAGGCCTCGCCGATCGCCTCCTCCATGCGGATGCCCGGCCACAGGTACTCGCCGCGCATGTAGACGAACCCCCGGTGGCTGTTGAGCGCCCAGCCGGCGATCAGCATGCCCTCCAGCAGCATGTGGGGGTCACGCTCCATGATCTCGCGGTCCTTGAAGGTGCCGGGCTCGCTCTCGTCGGCGTTGCAGACCAGGTAGATCGGCCTGCCGCTGTCCATGGGCACGAAGCCCCACTTCACGCCGGTGGGGAAGCCCGCGCCGCCGCGGCCGCGCAGGTTGGAGTCCTTGACCAGCTGGCGCAGCTCGGCCGGGTCGGTGTCCAGCGCGCTGCGCAGGGCGCTGTAGCCGCCGGTGCGCAGGTAGCCGTCGAGGGTGTGGGCGTCGTCGACGTCCCAGCGCTTGCTCAGGATCTTGACCGGCTCAGCCAATCTCCTCCCTCCTGTGGGGGTATGGACCGGTCTCTGGCTTCGGCGGTGCGGCGTCGTCGGCGCGCGCCCGGCCGAGCGCGGCGCCGGGCCTGGCCGCCTCGGGCGGGCCGAGTCCCGCCAGGCGGTAGGAGGCCTCGCGGGCCCCTGGCGGCCTGATCCCTCGGGTGGGCCTGGGCACCTCCCCGGCCAGCAACTGGTCGACCAGCCGCTCCGCCCCGTCGGGGGTCACGCACTCGTAGTTGAGGTAGTCGATGGTGACGACCGGCGCGCCCTCGCAGTTGCCCAGGCACTCGGCGTGCTCCAGGGTGATCGCCCCGTCGGCGGTGGTCTCGTTGTGGCGCGCCCCGAGCTTGACGCTGAGCCGTTCGAACACCTCCTGGCCTCCGCGCACCTTGCACGAGAAGTTCGTGCAGACGCTGACCAGGTGGCGGCCCAGCGGCTCGCGCTTGAACATCGTGAAGAAGGTCGCGACCGCGTACACCTCGGCCTTGGTCAGTCCCAGCAGCTCGGCGCACTCGCGGACGGCGTCGTCGGTGACATGGCCGTCTTCGACGTGCATGAGGTGCAGCAGCGGCAGCAGCGCGGAGCGCTTGACCGGGTAGCGGTCGACCAGCTCCTCTGCCTTGGTGCGCAGGTCGGGTGGCAACACGGTGCGCTCGTGCTCCT
The DNA here is from genome assembly GCA_035550935.1 of Egibacteraceae bacterium. GTDB lineage: Bacteria > Actinomycetota > Nitriliruptoria > Euzebyales > Egibacteraceae > DASZOD01. The sequence continues at coordinate 7,529 of DASZOD010000247.1, forward strand.
GTTGTCGGTGGCTGCGGTCTGTCAGCGGTCGGCGCCGCCGATGACCGGGTCGATGCTCGCCAGGGTGGCGATGATGTCGGCGACGTACAGGCCGCGGCTCATCGTCGGCAGCGCGCCGATGTGCAGCAGGGAGGGGTCGCGGACCCGGACCCGGTACGGCTTGTTCGTGCCGTTGGAGGTGACGTGGTAGCCGAGCTCCCCCCGGGCCGACTCGACGGCGCAGTAGACCTGACCCGCGGGGACGGTGAAGCCCTCGGTGACGAGCTTGAAGTGGTGGATGAGCGCTTCCATGGACTGGCCCATGATCTTGCCGATGTACTCCTCGGCGTTGCCCAGCCCGTCTGGTCCCAGAGCCAGCTGGGCGGGCCACCCGATCTTCTTGTCGGCCACCATGACCGGCCCGTCGGGCAGCGCATCCAGGCCCTGCTCGATGATCTTCAGCGACTCGAGGACCTCCTGGCTGCGCACCAGGTAGCGCCCGTAGGCGTCGCCGGTGTCGGTCGTGACCACGTCGAAGTCGTACTGGTCGATGCCGCAGTAGGGCTCGGCCTTGCGCAGGTCGTAGGGGATGCCGGCGGCGCGCAGGATCGGACCGGTGACGCCCAGGTCCAGGCACTGCTCGGGGGTGAGGATGCCGATGCCCTTGTTGCGCTCGATCCAGATGGGGTTGTCTTCCAGCAGCGCGGCGAACTCGTCCATGCGCCGGGGCATCTCGCGCAGCACCACCCCGACCCGTTCGGCGAAGTCGGTCGGCACGTCCATGGAGACGCCGCCGGGGCGGATGTAGCCGTGGTTCATGCGCAGGCCGGTGACGAACTCGAAGATGTCCAGGATGGACTCGCGCTCGCGAAAGCCGTAGAGCATGACGCTCATCGCGCCCAGCTCCATGCCGCTGGTGGCCAGCCACACCATGTGGCTGGAGATCCGGTTGAGCTCGGTCATGATCACGCGGATGACCTGGGCGCGTTCGGGGACCTGGTCCTCGATGCCCAGCAGCCGCTCGACCGCCAGACAGAAGCCCAGCTCGTTGAACAGCGGCGACAGGTAGTCCATGCGCGTGACGAAGGTCACGCCCTGGGTCCACGGGCGGTACTCGGTGTTCTTCTCGATGCCGGTGTGCAGGTAGCCGATCACCGGCTGGTTGTCGACCACGATCTCGCCGGCCAGGGTCAGGACCATGCGCAGCACCCCGTGGGTGGAGGGGTGCTGGGGCCCCATGTTGATGACCATGAGGTCGTCTTCGACCGCCTCGGGCAGGTCCTGCCACTCGCCGGCGGAAACGGTGTACTCGCGGCCGCGCTGCAGGCCGCTGCGTCCGGGCTCGAGGATGGCGCCGGTGCCCTCGTCGTCGGGCCCGTCGCGCCCTGCGGCGCCGGTCGCGGGGGTGCGCGTCTGGCTCATCGCTTGGGGTCCTGTGTCGCTGGTGAGGTCATGGCTTAGTAGGCCCGCTGGTCCGGCGGGGGGATGGTGGCGCCCTTGTACTGGACCTCGACGCCGCCCAGCGGGTAGTCCTTGCGATGTGGGTAGCCCTCCCAGTCGTCGGGATTGAGGATGCGGGTGAGCATGGGGTGGCCCTCGAAGGTCACGCCGAAGAAGTCGTAGCACTCGCGCTCCATGATGTGGGCGCTGCCGTACACCCCCGAGGCGGTGGGCAACCGGGGGTCGACATCGGGCAGGTTCACCCGGACGCGGAAGCGGTGGTTGTGCTCGACCGAGTAGAGGACGTAGTCGACCTCGATGCGACCCTGGGCGTCGCCGAGCTCGTAGCTGGGCCAGCCGGTGGTCTCCGGGGCGCTCTCCACGCGCTTGCCCGCCGGCCAGTGCACGCCCGACAGGTCCGCCAGCAGCTCGCAGCCCACCTGGGGGTCGTCGCGGCAGAACGTCAGCAGCTCGACGAGTCGTTCCGGCGCGGTGACCAGGGTCAGCTCGCCGCGGAAGCCGAGCACCTCCAGGTCGTCGAACGCTTCCACGATGTGGTCGCGCAGCGTCGCCAGCCACTCGGGCAGCTGCACCTCGACGGCGGCCTCGATCTGCTTGGCGTACTCCCCGACCGCCATGTCGGGGTGGCCGCTCTGGGTGCCAGCCTTGTCGTGGACGTAGGGCCGGCCAGACGCGTCGCTCATGCCCGCTCCCCCGGTCCGCCGTACTTGGGGCCCCGACCGGCGGCGGCGTCGGCCTTGGCGGTCGTCTGAGACCGCGCCCAGCCGGGGATCTCGGCCTCCTCGGGGGCGGTCCAGCCGGTGCGCCGCTTGAAGTCCTCCATCGACTCGCCGCGTCGGGGGCGCGCCACGAACTGCTCGCGCTTGATCTTCTCGTGCAGCTTGACGATGCCCTCCAGGAGCATCTCCGGCCGCGGCGGGCAGCCGGGGACGTACATGTCGACGGGGACGATGTGGTCGACGCCCTGGACGACGGCGTAGTTGTTGAACATGCCGCCGCTGGAGGCGCACACCCCCATGGAGATGACCCACTTGGGCTCGGGCATCTGGTCGTAGAGGTTGCGGATGACCGGGGCCATCTTCTGGGCCACCCGCCCGGCGACGATCATCAGGTCGGACTGGCGAGGCGAGCCCCGAAAGATCTCCATGCCGAAACGCGCCATGTCGTAGTGGGACGCCCCGGTCGACATCATCTCGATGGCGCAACAGGCCAGTCCGAACGTCGCGGGCCACATCGACCCGGCACGAGACCAGTTGACGAACCTCTCGACGTTCGTCAGCAGGATGCCGCTGGGCAGGCGGCTCTCTAGTCCCATTCCAGCCCTCCGCGCCGCAGGATGTAGTAGTAGCTCTCGAACAGCAGCGCCACGAAGATGATCATGGCCACCACCCCGTACCAGCCCAGGGAGCGCAGCGCCACCGCCCACGGGTAGAAGAAGACCGCCTCGACGTCGAAGATGATGAACAGCATCGCGATCAAGTAGAACTTCACCTGGAAGCGCATGCGGCGCACGTTGGTTTCTTCTTCGGGGATGATGCCCGATTCGTAGGCCGCCGTCTTCACCGGGTTCGGATTGCTCGGGCCGAGCCTGGACGCCACCCCCAGCGACAGGCCCACGAAGGCCAGCGCGATCACGAAGAGCACCAGCAGCGGGAGGTACTCAGCGAGCACGGTCGACCTCCTGGGCCCCGGCTGTCCGGTCGGGGACGGGGACGCTCCTGCGCCAGACTAGGAGGGGCCGCCGCGTGCGACAAACGCGCGGCCTGACCGGATGCGCGTCAGGGGGGCTCATGCCGCCGGCACCGCCCGGGACAGCGCCTTGATGACCCGGTCGGCGAGGTCGGCGCTGCGCCGGTTGGTCAGGTGAGCCATGACACGGAACACGAACTCCATGACCCTCCGTCGGGGCATGCCGTGCTCGGTGCACAGCCGCATGACCGTGGGATGCCCTATCAGGTCGACGAATATCCGCCCCAGCGTGAAGTAGCCGCCCCATTCTCGCGCCAGCGCCGCCTCGTAGGCTTCCAGCGGCGCGTCGCTGCGGGCGCGCAGCGCGGCGTCGGCGGCCTCGGCGGCGTGAGCGGCCGCCTCGATCGCGTAGCCGATGCCCTCGCCGTTGAACGGGTTCACCATGCCCGCGGCGTCGCCGACCAGCAGGGCCCCTCGGTACAGCGGGGGCTTGCGGTTGTGGCCCATCGGCAGGCCCGCGCTGCGCGGCTTGCCGAGCATCGTGTCCCTGGCGATGCCCCAAGCTGGGGGGAAGCCGGCGACCCACTGGTCGAGGATCCTGCGGTAGTTGACCGAGCGGAAGTGCGACGAGGTGTTCAGCAGGCCCCAGCCGACGTTCACCAGCCCGTCGTCGAGCGGGAAGATCCAGCCGTAGCCAGGCAGCAGCTCGTTCCCCCGGTACAGCTCGAGGAAGCCCTCCATCATCCGCAGTTCCCGGACGCCGCGGTAGTAGGCGCGCACCGCGACGCCCATGGGCCGGCTGGGGATGCGCCGCAGGCCCAGCTGCACCGCGAAGCGCGACGAGCCGCCGTCGGCGGCCAGCACGAGCGGGGCGCGTAGCACGCCCTCCTGACCGTTGCGCCGGTAGGTCACGCCGGCGACCCGTCGCTGCGCCGACGACAGCCACACCGGCCCGGTGACCTCGGTGGCTTCCCACAGCTGCGCGCCGGCACGCGCGGCGTTGCGGGCCAGGGTGTGGTCGAGCAGGGCCCGGGTGGCGGTCAGCGAGTAGCCGGGCCAGTCGTCCAACTCGGGCCAGGGCAGGTCCAGCACGACCCCACCGCCGTACATCCGCAGGCCCTCCTGGCGCTCCCAGCCGGGCACGCGGCCCTCGGCCTCGTCGTGAAGGCCCAGCATGCCCAGGGCCTTGACCGCCCGGGGGGTCAGCCCGTCGCCGCAGACCTTGTCGCGGGGGAAGGTCTCCTTCTCGACCAGCACGACGTCGTGGCCGGCGTCGGCCAGCAGGTACGCGACCGCGGAGCCGGCCGGCCCGGCGCCGACGACCACCGCGTCGGCGTGGCAGACCGCAGACGATGCCGCAGCGGTCACGGCCTGCCCTCCTCACGCCCTGGGGCTTGTGAAGTGCTTCACAAGACTTGCCAGTGTAGCGGCGGCACGATCCTAGACCGGCGGCCCCGCAGCGCCGCCCGGCGGGGCGGGAGTCCCACACGTGATCCGACGCCCGGTCCGACGCCTGCTGAGGGCGCGGCGGCGGGCCAAGGAGAACGCGACCCCGCAGCCCTCCGCCCGGACGGGCAGCTCGCTGACCTGGACAACCGGGGTTGTTTCGTCCGTTCTCAGCCGTCCGAGTGGCCGCCAGCGCACATGACCCACTAGCCCCGTGTGGCGCGATGCACGGTGACGATTCCGCCCGACAGCCGCTTCCACTGCACGCCCCTCCAGCCTGCGGCGACGATCATGCGCGCCAGCCCGGCCTGGTCGGGCCAGGCTCGGATGCTGTCGACCAGGTAGCGGTAGGCGGCCGGGTCGCTGGCGACGGCGCGCGCCACCAGCGGCAGCGCTTGTGTCAGGTAACGCTCGTAGAGGCGGCGCAACGGCGGCCAGGTGGGGGTGCTGAACTCCAGGACCACCAGGCGGCCTGCGGGCCGCACCACCCTGGCGAACTCGGCCAGCCCGCGCGCCGGGTCGGGCAGGTTGCGCAGCCCGAAGGCGATGGTGACGGCGTCGACGGCGGCGTCGGGCAGCGGCAGCCGGTTGGCGTCGGCGGTGCACCACAGCAGTCCACGGCCGATCGGCGGGTAGGCGCGCTCCCGCAGCGCCCCGGTGTGCAGCATGGGGAAGCTGAAGTCCAGCGCGACCGCCCGCGCGCCGGCCCGGCGCAGCTCCTCGGCCAGCGCCCCGGTGCCGGCGGCGACGTCGGCGACGACGTCGCCGGGGCGCACCTCGGCGGCGCGGACCGCCACCCGGCGCCAGTGCCGGTCCTGGCCCAACGACAGCACGAGGTTGGCAAGGTCGTATCGGGGGGCGACCCGGTCGAACATCGCGCGCACGAGCGCGGCGTCCTTGCCGGGGCCGGGGCGCGGGTCGGGCAGGGCCACGGCTCAGCCCGATCCCGCCGCGAGCTGACAGCCCGTCGCCGGCACGCTGATCGCAGCAGCGACGTCGGCGGAAGCCACGACCGGCACGGTGGCGCAGTGTAGTCGGCCGTGCCCGCCGGGCCGCGACCGGCTCTCAAGGTCCTCCCCGGCCGTGCCGACGTCCCCTCTGCGCCCGCCGTACCGACGGAGCAACCATGCCCATGATGCGCAGACACCACGACACGGTCGCGGACGCCCCCGACCCGGGACAGGCCCGCTGCGGGCTGTGCGGTCGGACGGTCCCGGTCGACGAGGAGGACCGCTGCGCCCTCGGCCACCGGGTGGCCGTCCCGCCAGCGATCGCCCAGGCGAGCCGCGTGGACAGCGCTCCAGCCCAGGCACCCGCGCCCGCACCCGTCCCCGCCGCCGAGGACGCCTTCCACCATCCCTACGACGAGGTGCTGGGCTGGGACCGCGTCGACGCGCCCGAGCCCGTCGTCCCGACGCCTGGCGGCACCGCTGACCCGCCGGCCGGCGCGACCTTCGACGACCTGCTGTCCTGGGATGAGCAGCCCCCGCCGGCCCCACCGCCGGCCGCTCCCAGCGATGCGGGTGGCCCCGGGGCCGCTGACCCGCCGGCCCCACCGCCGGCCGCTCCCAGCGATGCGGGTGGCGCCGGGG
>DASZOD010000248.1:0-1678 GCA_035550935.1 Egibacteraceae bacterium
CACCGGCCCGCCCTCGACGGGGTCACCGTCGCCCCGATGCGCCGCCGCCACCTGCGCGGCGTGCTGGCGATCGAGCACCTCGTCTACCCGCGTCCGTGGTCGCCGGGCCTGTTCGTCGCGGAAGCCGCCGACCGTCGTAGCCGCCGCTACATCGTCGCGCTCGCGCCTCGGGGCCCGCTGTGGGCGACGCGCAAGGTGGTGGGCTATGCCGGGCTGTTGGTGCAGGCCGCAGAAGCTCACGTCACCACCGTCGCGGTCCATCCCCACCACCACCGCCAGAAGGTCGCCACCAGGTTGCTGCTGGCCGTCCTGTCGGAGGCCGTCGCGATGGGGGCCCGGGCCGCCACGCTGGAGGTGCGGGTGCACAACCGCGGCGCCCATCGGCTCTACGCCGGCTTCGGCTTCGCGCCGGTCGGGGTCCGTCCCGGCTACTACGCCGAGACCGGTGAGGACGCGCTCGTCATGTGGGCGCACGGGCTGCAGGAGCCGGCGTTCGCCGACCGGCTGCGGACCCAGGCCGACCGGGTGCGGCTGCCGGGCGGGTCGAGCGGTGCCCCCGATCTGCACGTACCGTGGGTCAGGCACCGGGTGGGGCTGGAAGGACCGGCTCCGACGGATCCCTGAAGAGGTTGTGCGTGGTCGTCCTCGGGATCGAGACGTCCTGCGACGAGACCGCGGTCGCCCTCGTGGACGACGGCCTGCGGGTGCGCTCCAACGTGGTCGGCTCGCAGACCGAGCAGCACCGGCCGTACGGCGGGGTCGTCCCCGAGATCGCTGCCCGCGCCCACATCGAGCTGCTCCTGCCGGTGCTGGACCGGGCCCTGGTGGAGGCCGGCTGCACGTACGAGGACGTCGACGCGGTCGCCGTCACCGTCGGTCCGGGCCTGGTAGGGGCGCTGCTCGTCGGCGTGGCGGCGGCGAAGTCCCTGGCGCTGGCCTGCGGGCTGCCGCTGATCGGCGTGAACCATCTGGAGGGACACGTGTGCGCCGCGCAGCTGGAGTTCGGGCCGCTGCAGCCGCCGCTGGTGGCCCTGGTCGTCAGCGGCGGGCACACCAGCCTGGTCCTGCTCGACGAGCAGCGCACGTTCCGCAGCCTGGGCTCGACGATCGACGACGCTGCCGGTGAGGCCTTCGACAAGGTGGCCCGCTTCATCGGCCTCCCCTACCCGGGCGGACCCGAGATCGACCGGCTCGCTCGCGACGGCGATCCCCACGCGATCGCCTTTCCTCGTGCCCTGCTGGGCGACGACAGCTACGACTTCTCGCTGTCGGGTCTGAAGAGCGCCGTGGTCCGCGAGCTGCGCCGCCGGGAGGCCGCCGGGGAGCCGATCCACCTGCCCGACGTCGCCGCGTCGTTCCAGGAGGCGGTCGTCGACGTCCAGGTGCTCAAGACGGTCGCGGCCGCCCGGAACCTCGGGGTCGACCAGGTCGTCGTCGTCGGCGGCGTCGCGGCGAACTCCCGGCTGCGGGCGCGCATGGCCGAGGACTGCGACCGCGCAGGCCTGCGGCTGCTCGTCCCCTCCCCGGCGTTGTGCACCGACAACGGCGCGATGATCGCCGCCGCCGGGTGGAACCGCCTCGCCGCCGGCGAGGCCAGCCCGCTGGACATCGAGGTTGACCCGGGTCTGGCTCTGGGTACGCCATCCGGCGCCCAGCCCGAGGCCGGCCTCCCATGACC
>DASZOD010000249.1:0-9679 GCA_035550935.1 Egibacteraceae bacterium
GGGCCGCGGGCCGGGCGCCGGGAGGCCAGCGCGAGTGGTACGGCGTCGACGACTACCGCCCGATCATCGACGGCAGCCTGCAGATCGACGGCCGCGACGCGGGCCGGCTCGCTGCGCTGCCCCAGGACCTGGGCGTGGGCATGTCGGCCTTCCCCGCCCTGCCGGCGGTCGTGCACCTGTGCGCGCTGGTCGATGCCGACGGCCCGGCGCCGCGGTAGCGTCACGGCATGGACCCCAGCCCGCTCACCGGCGGCCTGACGGCAGGCGTCGCCATGGTCGACGGGGTCAGGTCGTCGCTGGCCGATGCCAAGCTGGCGATCACCGACGAGGGCGTCGCCCGCGGCGACGGGGCGTTCGAGAGCGTGGGCGTGTGGGATGGGCGCCCGTTCCGCCTCGGCGACCACCTGGCGCGCCTGGCGGCCTCGTTGGGCGCCATCGGCCTGCCCCCGCCCGACACCGCGGCCCTGCGCGCCGACGTCGCCACGCTGCTGGACGAGGGCGGGGGCGCCGACGGCATGCTGCGCTGCTACGTGACCGCTTCGGGGACCCGTGTGGTCGCCCTGGTCGAGCAGCCGGTCCGCCCCGAGGCCCGCCACCTCGAGCCGCAGCCGGCGCCGTGGATCCGGCCGCTCGGCAGCTACGGGCCGGCCGGCGCCAAGACCATGTCCTACGCCGCGAACATGGCCGCGACCCGCGCCGCTCGGCGCGCCGGCGGCGACGACGCGCTGCTGCTGTCGCTGGAAGGCTGGGTGCTGGAGGGACCCACCTTCTGCGTGCTGTGGGTGACCGACGGCAGGCTGCACGCCCCCGCGGTCGATCTGGGGATCGTCGACTCCATCAGCCGTCGCACGCTGCTGGAGCTGGCCGCCGAGCAAGGCCTGCCGGTGGTCGAGGGCCGCTGGACCCTGGCAGAGCTCGCCCGGGCCCGGGAGGTGGTCATGTGCTCGGCGGTGCGCGACCTGATCGCGGCGCGCCGGGTCGGCGGGCGCCACTTCGAGGCGATCACGCCGGTGCGCGACGCGCTCGCGTCCGCGCTCGAACGCCGACGCCGGGGCGGCTAGGGGGCCGATCGGCGGCGGGCGCGCACGGACGCGAGGTCGGGTGCTGGGCCGCGCTCGCGCTTGAGTTCGGAGAAGTTCGCGTAGCGCGCCAGCCAGCTCACATGACGCCACAGCTCCAGCGCGTCGCCGTCGTCGGGGACCTCACCGATCACCGGCCCGAAGATCGCCGGGCCCTGCCCACCGTCGAGCACCAGGGTGGGGACCCCGAAGCTGCGGGTGCGTTCGACCAGGGCGTGGTGCTCGGCCTCGACGGCCTCCCAGGTGCGCTCCTCTGTGACGGCCAGGTCGTGCAGCGCAGGATCCAGGCCCGCGTCGGCCAGTGCGGCCCGCACCACCGCCGGGTCGTCGACGGCCTCGCCGCGCTCGTGGTGTCGGGCGCCCACGGCCGCGTAGAACGGACCGACCGCGCTGGGACCGGCGGCCGCGCGCACCGCGACGCACGTCCGCAGCGCCGGGCGCGAGCGGCTCCCGGCCGCCCCGTCGGCCCGATTGTCTCCGCCGGCGTTCGCGAGCTCCAGCGAGAACAGGCCCCAGTCCAGCGTGATCTCCCCGAGCCGCTCCACCCGGCGGGCCCACCGCGACGTCTGGTAGCACCAGGGGCACAGCGGATCGAAGAGGAAGCGCACCACCTCGCCCATCGCCGCTCCTCGCCGTCGTCGGTCGGGCGTCGATGCTAGCGACGTCCCCGCCGGGGTGTCGTGGGCTGGTTGCGGGAACGCGCCGATTGCGACACGCTGCTGGTGCAGGTGTGGTGCAGGCCGGCTCGAGACCGCCCGAGGGGATTGCCGTGAGGGTCGACACGTGCAGCGGGTGACGTGGGGACCCGAGGGCTACGCGAGCTTCGGGCAACGCCTCGGGGCGGTCGTGCTCGACGGCCTCATCGTCACCGGTGCCGGGTTGGTGCTGCTGGGGCTGCTGGGCGCCGTGGTCGCCATCACCGACGGCAACGCGGTCGCGATCGCCCTGCTGGTGCTGGGAGTGCTGGTGTGGACCGTGGGGGCGTACGCCTACGAGGCCATCCTGGTCAACCGGCGTGGCGCGACGATCGGCAAGAAGGCGGTGGGCATCGAGGTCCGCACGGCCGACGGCGCGCTGCCGTCGGCGGGCCAGTCGTGGGGCCGTGTGCTGGCGCGCGGCTTCCTGTCGGGCATCTTCTTCCTCGGCTACCTGTGGATGCTGTGGGACGACCGCAACCGCACCTGGCACGACATGATCTGCGGCACCTACGTGGTGGACCGCCGCAGGGTCAGCGCGGCGACCGGCGCGGCGGGCGGCCCGATAGGCGGGTACGGGGCCGCCTACCAGACCTGGGGGGCCCCACCCCAGGCCTGGGGTGGTCAGCCCCAGGCGCAGCCGCAGCCGGCGTGGGGCAGCCAGCCGCTGCCGGCCTGGGGCGACCAGCCGCAGCCTGAGCCGCAGTCCCAGCCCCACCCGCCGGAAGGTGTGGCGCCCTGGGCGGCGCCGGCGCCGCAGCCAGCCCCGGGGGACCTGCCGGGCCTGGAAGACAGCGCGGCGAGCGGGCCCCTGCGGCCAGCCGGTGCGCCCGCGGAGACCGCCGGGCCCCCGGCCGCCGGGCGACCGCAGGGGGAGGAGACGACGGGCGCACCACAGTCGGCGCCGTCCGAGCCGCCGGCAACGCAGCCGCCCACGGTCGTGGGGGAGTGGGCGGCCGAGCCGGCGCCTGCGACCGGGGCGTCGGCGGCCGAGCCGGCCCGCCAGGCCACCGCGGCGTCGGCGGCCGAGGAACCCACGGCAGCGGGCCAACCGTCTCCAGTGGCCGCCCCGGCCGGGCCGCCAGCGGGCTCGGACCCCAACGTCGTCGCCGTGGACCAGGCGGGACTGGCCCCCGAGTCGGTGAGCTGGCTGCACCAGGTTGCGGCCCAGGTCGATCCCCGCCTGGACCGGGTCAATCCCGGCTGGCGGGGGTCATCCCAGGCCGAGGTGGCGCGCGCCTGCGTCTTCGGCCTGCTGTTGGGCCGGCTGGGGGCGCTCTATCCGCACATGCGGGCGGACCTCGGCCGCGCCGCCGAAGCCCACCCGAGCTTCTCGACCCTGCCGGCCGGCAACCGCCTGTCGACGCTCGAGCGCCTCGCGGCCGCCCCCTCCCAGGCGGCGCGCTGGCTGGGGCCGCTCGTCGACGTCCACGACCCCGGCCGCATCCGCGCGCTGCTGGAGTAGCCGCCGGTAGCCGCGTCGGCCGCGGACCGGTCTCCTCCGGGCGCTGGGCGCCCTGGCTCAGCCCGGGACCCGGTTGCGCAGGTAGCCGACCGCCCGGGCGGCGCTGGCGGTGATCGGCACCGCCAGGAACGCGCCCAGGACGCCCAGCAGCACGCCTCCGGCCGCCAGCGCCGAGATCACCGCCAGCGGGTGAAGCGCCGTGGCGCGTCCCAGCACCACCGGCGCCAGGACGTGGCTCTCCAGCTGCTGCACGCCGACGACCACCGCCAGCACCAGCAGCGCGTCGACCACACTGCCGGTCGCCAGCGCGACGAGGACCGCCACCGCGCCCGACAGCAGCGCGCCGACGATGGGAAACAGCCCGCCCACGAACACGAGCACGCTCAAGGGCAGCACGAGCGGCACGCCGATGATCGCGATGCCCACGCCGATGAAGACCGCGTCGACCAGGGCGATCACGAGTTGCCCGCGGATGTAGTCCGACAGCGTCGTCCAGGTCCGCACACCGATGGCCTCGACGTCGGCGCGCATCCACTGTGGGAACAGGTCCCGCAACCAGGCGGCGATCCGGGGCCCGTCCTTGAGGTAGAAGAACAGCGCGAACAGCGCCAGCGCCACGCCGGCGACGCCCTCGGCCACCGCCACGCCGGCCTCCATCACCTGGCGCCCCAGGTCGTCGCTGGTGGTCAGCGAGGCTCGCACGCGCTCGACGAACTGGTCCAGGGCGATGGGTTGCAGCCCGAAGGGTCCCGCCTCCAGGAATGCCCGGACCTGGCCGTAGCCGCGCTCGATCTCTTGGCCCAACCCCTCCAGCTCGGCGGCCACCGACGGCGCCAGCAGCGAGAACAGCCCGGCGATCAGCCCGAAGCTGGCCAGCAGCACGATCAGCGCGGCGGCCGCCGGCGGCACGCCGCGGTTCCTCAGGCCCCGGGTGGGGGGCACCAGGACCGCGGCGGGGAAGGCCGCGAGCACGAGCGGGATGACGACCACGGCGATGCGTGCGATCACCACACCCGCCGCCAGAGCGATCGCGAGGATGCCCACCAGCGCCCAGGCGTAGACGCCGGCGCGCACCGTCGGGCGCTCGCTGAGCCTGCCGGGGACCCGCACGGCCCGCCGTGGCGCCGGCTCGGCCTCGGGTCCGGCCCGCAGGGCCCGCTCCAGCCGGGCTCGAAGCTGGGCCCTGGTCTGCTCCACGGGCCGTCTCTTCTTCGTGCGGAAGAGCATGGGACTCCTAGTGGGTCGTCAGGCGGCGCGTTCACATTGTCGCCTGTCACGGCCTTCAGGGGCCGCAGGCGCCGGTCAGTCGCCGGGCTGCTCGAGGTGGGCGGTCAGTGCGGCGACCATCGGGCCGATGTCGGCGGCGGCGGCCTGCTCCCGGCAGGAGTGCATGGACAGCAGCGGGATGCCGACGTCGACGGTGGACACGCCCAGCCGTGCGGCCGTCAGCGGGCCGATGGTCGACCCGCAGGGCAGGTCGGCGCGGACGACGAAGTGCTGCAGAGACACCCCCGCGTCGGCGCAGCGGGACGCGAACCACGCGCCCGAGCCCGCGTCGGTGGCGTAGGACTGGTTGGCGTTGGCCTTCAGCACGGGCCCGCCGCCGAAGCGGGGCCGGTGCCCGGGCTCGTGGCGCTCGGCGTAGTTGGGGTGGACCGCGTGCGCGGTGTCGGCCGACACCAGCCGGGAGCGCGCGGCGGCGATCGGGAACGCCTCAGGGTCGGGGCCCTCGCAGACGGCCACCACCCGCCGCAGGAGGTCCTCGAGGAAGGGCCCCGCCGCGCCCTCGGCGCTGGCGCTGCCGACCTCCTCGTGGTCGTTGCAGACGAGCACCTGGGTGTGGTCCGACGCCGCTGCCTGGGTCAGCGCCAGCAGACCGGCGTGGCAGGAAGCGAGGTTGTCCAGACGGGGCGCGAACACGAAGCCGTCGTCGCCGCCGCTCGCCGCCGGCTGGGTGTCGGCGGTGAAAAGGTCGTGGCCAAGGATCGCCGCGCGCTCGACACCGGCCTGGTCGGCGACCGCGTCCAGCAGCCCGGGTCCGGCGGGGTCGTCGCCGCCCAGGCCCCACAGCGGCACCAGGTGCCGCTGAGGGTCCAGCTTCAGGCCTTCCTCGTTGATCCGCCGGTCCAGGTGGATCGCCAGGGACGGGACCCGCAGCCGCACGCCGTCAAGCCGCACCAGCTGCAGCCCGACCGAGCCGTCGGGCCGGCGCAGGGCGACCCGCCCGGCCAGGGTCAGGTCCCGGTCCATCCAGGTGTGCAGCAGCGGCCGGCCGTAGGGCTCGGTACCGACCAGCCGGTAGCCTTCCCGGCCGATGTCGGGGCGGGGACGGACCTTCAGCGCCGGCGAGTCCGTGTGCCCTCCGACCAGGCGGAACCCCGCCGCGCTGGGCGGCCGGCTGCCGACCCGGAAGGCGGCGAGGCTGCCGCCGTCGCGGACGACGTAGCGCCGCACGCCGGGACGCAGGTCCCAGCGGTCGCGCTCGTCCAACGGCGTGAAGCCGGCCGTCTCCAACCGCCGGACCATCTCGGCCACCGCGTGGTAGGGGCTGGGCCCGGCGTCGACGAAGGCGCACAGGTCGTCGGCCGGCCGGCGGTCGGGGGCCATCTACAGATCGGCGAAGGCCTCGTCGAGCAGCTGCTCGTGCTCCTGGGCGTGGATCGCGGCCGACCCGGTCGCGGGGCTGGCGCTCTGCACCCGGGACACGTGGCGCAGCGTCCGGCTGTCGCGCAGCAGCCGGTGCAGCCGGCCGTGCACGTACGGCCACGGGCCCATGTTCTCGGGCTCGTCCTGCACCCAGACCACCGCCTGGGCCCCGGGGAAGCGGTCAAGGGCCTCGCCGATGCGTTCCTGCGGGAACGGATAGAGCTGCTCGACGCGGACCACGGTGGCGGGCGCGCGGTCGCGATCGCGGCGCTCGACCAGGTCGTAGGCGACCTTGCCGCTGCACAGCAACACCCCCCGCACCTGGTCGGCCGGCGGCGGCTCGTCCTCGTCCAGGACCTCCAGGAAAACGCCGGACGTGAAGGCGCTCGTCGCGCTGGCCGCGGTGCGGGCGCGCAGCAGGCTCTTGGGGGTGGCCACGACGAGCGGCTTGCGCACGTCGCGGTGCATCTGGCGGCGCAGCAGGTGGAAGTACTGGGCCGCGGTGGTGGGCTGGGCGATCTGGATGTTGTCCTCGGCGGCCAGTGTCAGGAACCGCTCCAGGCGGCACGACGAGTGCTCGGGGCCCTGGCCCTCGTAGCCGTGAGGCAACAGCAGCACCAGCCCTGACGTCTGGCCCCACTTGTCTTCGGCGGCGACCACGAACTGGTCGATGATGGGCTGCGCGCCGTTGGCGAAGTCGCCGAACTGGGCCTCCCAGCACACCAGCGCCTCCTTGCGCACCACCGAGTAGCCGTACTCGAAGCCCATCGCTGCGAACTCGTTCAGCGGCGAGTCGTAGATCATGAACGGGGCCTGTTGCGTGTCCAGCTCGGCCAGCGGGCTGAACTCCCGTCCCGTGTCGTAGTCCACCAGCACGGCGTGGCGCTGGCTGAAGGTGCCGCGCCGGGAGTCCTGGCCGGCCAGGCGCACCGGGACGCCTTCCAGCAGCAGCGACCCGAAGGCCAGGGCCTCGGCCATCGCCCAGTCCACGGTGTCGCGCCGCAGCAGGTCGCGGCGGCGCTCCAGCTGCCTGCCCAGCTTGGGATTGACGCGGAAGCCGTCGGGCCAGCTGGTGACCCGGTCGACGATGCGCTGCAGCGTGGCCTGCTCCACGCCGGTCTCCACCGGCGGCAGCACCCCGACGATCTCGGGCCTGCGGGCCCGCTGCTGGGACCTGGGCGGTGCGGTCTCGCGGGTGTCGCGCAGCGCCCGCTCGAGCTGCTCGCGGAAGTCGTTGAGCGCCTCCTCGGCCTCCTCCAGCGTGATGTCGCCGCGGTTGACCAGCTCCTCGGTGTAGAGCTTGCGCACGCTGCGGCGCTCCTCGATCGCCGCGTACATCAGCGGCTGGGTGAGGCTGGGGTCGTCGGCCTCGTTATGGCCCCAGCGGCGGTAGCAGACGAGGTCGACGACGACGTCCTTGGCGAACGCCTGGCGGAAGTCGAACGCCAGGCGCATCACCCGCACGCAGGCCTCCGGGTCGTCGCCGTTGACGTGGAAGATCGGGGCCTGGACCATCTTCGCGACGTCGGTGGGGTAGGTGCTGGAGCGCCCCTGCTGAGGCGGGGTCGTGAAGCCCAGCTGGTTGTTGACCACCAGGTGCACGGTGCCGCCGGTGCGGTAGCCGCGCAGCTGGCTCATCGCCAGGGTCTCGGCCACGACGCCTTGGCCGGCGAAGGCCGCGTCGCCGTGCAACAGCACCGGCAGCACCGGGGCCGGGCCGTCGCGGGTCTCGAGCTGGTCGAGCTTGGCCCGGGCCATCCCCTCCACCACCGGGTCGACGGCCTCCAGGTGGCTGGGGTTGCTCGACAGCGTCACGGTGATCTCGCCGCCCGAAGGCGTCCGGTGCGTCCCGGTGGCCCCCAGGTGGTACTTGACGTCGCCGGATCCCTGGACGCTGTCGGGGTCGATGTCGCCTTCGAACTCCTTGAAGATCTTGTCGTAGCCCTTGTGCAGGATGTTGGCGAGCACGTTGAGGCGGCCGCGGTGGGCCATGCCCAGCACCGCTTCGTGGATGCCGGCGTCGCAGGCGGCGTTGAGCAGCGCGTCCAGCATCGGGATCACCGACTCGGCGCCTTCCGTGCTGAAGCGCTTGTGCCCGATGTACTTGGTGTGCAGGAAACGCTCGAAGGCCTCGGCGTTGTTGAGCCGGGACAGGATGTGGCGCTGCTCGGAGACGTCCAGCTCGGTGCCGACGCCCTCCACCCGCTGCTGGATCCAGGCCTTCTGCTCGGGCTCGGCGATGTGCATGTACTCGACCCCGACCGTGCGGCAGTAGGCGTCGCGCAGTACGCCGAGGATGTCGCCGAGGCGCATGCGCCCGTGACCGGCCAGCCCCCCGGTGGGGAACTCCCGGTCCAGGTCCCAGATCGTCAGCCCGTAGGTGGCCGGGTCCAACTCGGGGTGCACCCGCTGGAAGGTGTGCGCGAGCGGGTTGAGGTTGGCGATGAGGTGCCCGCGCACCCGGTACATGTTGATGACCTTGTCGACGGCGATGACCTTGTCGGCACGGCCGCCGTCCACGCCCGGGCCGGGGTGCTCGTCGCGGCGCCAGCGCACCGGTTCGTAGGGGACCTGCAGGCTGTCGAAGACCTCCTCGTAGAAACGGTGCTCGCCGACGAGCAGCTCGTGGACGGTCTTGAGGAACAGCCCGCTCTCGGCCCCCTGGATGACCCGGTGATCGTAGGTGGAGGTCAAGGTGATGACCTTGCCGACGCCGATCTCGGCGAGCACCCGCGGGTCGGTGGCCTGGTACTCGGCGGGATGGCCGATCGCGCCCACGCCGAGGATCATGCTCTGGCCGGCCATGAGGCGAGGGACGCTGCCCACGGTCCCCAGGGTGCCGGGGTTGGTCAGCGTGCAGGTCGTGTCGGCGAACAGCTCGGGGTCCAGGTCGTTGCGGCGCACGCGGCGCACGACCTCCTCGTAGGCGTGGAAGAAGCCGGCGAAGTCCAGGCTGTCGGCGGCCTTGATGTTGGGCACCAGCAGCGTCCGCGAACCGTCCCCGCGCTCGACGTCGATCGCCAGTCCCAGGTTGATCTGCTTGGGCTGACGGAGGTGGGGCCTGCCGTCGACCTCCCGGTAGCTGGCGGTCATCGCCGGCACGCGCCCCAGCGCCTTGACCATGGCCCAGCCGATGATGTGGGTGAAGCTCACCTTGCCCCCGCGGGCACGGGCCAGGTGGTTGTTGGCGATCCTGCGGTTGACCTCCAGCAGCTTGGCGGGCACCACCCGGATCGACGTGGCCGTCGGCACCTGCAGGCTGTGGAGCATGTTCTGGGCGATTCTGGCCTGAGCCCCGCGCAGGGGGACGACGTCGCCGCGGTCGGGCTCGTCGGGCGGCTGCGGCTGGGGACGCTGGCGGCCGACGGCCGCAGGCTCGGCGGCGACCCTGGGGGCGTCAGCCTCCTTCGCCTGAGCGGGCCGGGGCGCGGCCGCGGCCCGGCCCCTGGCTGCAGGCTGTCGCGTTGGGGGCTCGGCGGGCTCGTAGCCGGGCCGGTAGTCCGAGAAGAACTCCTTCCAGCTGTCGCCGACGGAGTCGGGATCCTCGACGTAGCGCCGGTACATCTCGTCGACGACCCAGATGTTCGCGCCGAACTGGGGCTGGGCCTGTTCAGCCTGGTCTGTCTGGTCTGCCTGGTCGGCCATCGGGCGCCTCGGGGTCTCGTGTGGCGGTGCGGGCGGCGGCAGGTCGATGCTAGCGTCGTCGCCGTGGCGGCAGTTCAGTCTCGCCTGCGGGCGCTGGCGCGCCCTGCGGTCCTCAGTGGGGGCGGGCAGCCCGCCGCGGCCCGGCCACC
>DASZOD010000250.1:0-7977 GCA_035550935.1 Egibacteraceae bacterium
CAGGACCGAAGACGGTCGTGGCCCAACATTGCCGCCGGAAGGACGTGACGGCAGTTGAGGAGGATCGGAGGAGCGGACCTGTGTTACGCGGGAGCGGCATCCCTGCCTGAGGCGCGGGTAGACGGCGCGAGCGGCCTCCTCGAGCGCTGCGGCGACGTCCGCCCTATGAAAGCGCTCCACCCAGCGGCCCGCGTGCGGCGCCGCGGCGAGGAAGTGCGCTTGCGGTTGTCGCACGCCCCGGTGTGCGGTAACGACGTTGGATGCCGTCGTCGGGATGGCGGGCCCACGGCAGGAAGTGGTCTAGAGAAGATCAGCTTTCAGAGTTCGTTTGATGTCCTTCAGCAGAAGGACGAGGTGCAATTCGTCGGTTGGGCTGGCCTCCAACTCGGGGATGAGGTGCAGGTAGAACGCACGCGCCTGCTCGGACTCGCAGTGAACGAGCAGACCACGGCAGCCGATGTCGTCGCTGAGCGCTGCGACGCGTTGGATGACGTCGCTGAGCAACGCTGCACCCAGCCCTTTCCGTTCGTGAGCCTGGTGCACGCCGAGTCGGGCCAGCAAGGCGACGGGTTGTGGGTACCGACCAGCACCCTTGCGAAGCCGCGCAGGGGCATCGGCGACATCGATCTGGGCCATGGCCCAGGCGTAGTAAGCCACGACTTGCCGACTGCCGGCCGGGGTCACCACGAACACCCGGATGGTGCCTGTCGCGATGGACTGGTGGGCGTGTCGAACAAGCCACTCGGTCTGCTCTCGGGAGGCGCAGGCGAATCCTTGGAGGTCGTGGGCCGGTCCGAGCGGTTCGGGTGGCCGGTAGCTCACTCGTCGAACGGCGAGGGTCGCTGCATCAGTCTTCGAAGGCCTGGCAAGTCCCGAGGACGGCGGGTGTTGATCGCCTCCCACTCGGCCGCAGTGCGTTCAGAAAGGACGAACCTGTCCCGATCGGCCATGACCCGCTGTGCCGCAACGACGAGGCTGGCTTCGGCGAAGTCGGTGAGGTTGGTGTCGGAGGCCTCGACGGCTCGCTCCACCAGGCGCCTCACTTCAGGCGTGGTGCGAAACTCGATGCGTTCACTGCGAGCGCGTGCTGCCGTAACCATCTCAGCCTTCCTGTCATGTACGGCCAGTGTACGGCTAGCAGCGACGCAGGTCAACCCGTGCCCGAGTCAGCGATGCGGCGATGTCCTGGCCGACCGCGACCTAATCGCAACGCCTCGGCGATGTCCTTCGCCTGCAGGTAGGGGTATTGGTGGAGGATCTCCGCGACGGACATGCCCTCAGCCACCATCCCGACAACGGGGTGACAGTATCGGTCAGACGGCGACTCGGCGGCGGCCTGCAAGCCAATGCTCAGCGATCACCTCAGAGGCTGCCGCGCGCGGCGATCCGAGCGCCCGCTGCACCGCCATGGCCCGGTCGAAGGCGTGCGCGCCGCAGGCCACCTGCTGCAGCGCGTCCAGCTCCTCGGCGCTGGCGGCGTAGTCCTCAGCGCTCTGAGCGCTGTAGAGAACCTCCAGACGCATCGGTGGCGTCGCCGCGATCCGGTCGGCCGCCAGGTAGGCGCGCCACTGGCCGATCACGGCGGGATGGCCGCTGTGGTGCCACGCGCTCATGTCTGCCACGAGCACGCTCACGTCCGCCAACGCTGCCTCCGCGCGCTGTCGGACAGCTCGTCGCGGTCGAACCCGTGGCCGGAGGCGAGACGATCCGCCAGACGACGCCGCAGGTGGGCACGGACGACCTCGTCGAAGGCCCGGTGGACGGGCCTCAGCGCTCACCTGCCGCCTGGCGCACCAGCCGGTAGCCGTCCTCATCGTGGCGGACGCGGACCAGGGCGTCCTCCAGTCGCACGAAGTCCTCGTCGCTGCCGGTCAGCTCCCGCAGCGCCGCCGCGTCGTCGCCGAGACCCAGCCGGCCCGCCGCGTCCAGCACCTTCTTGTCGGCGAACGGCAGCAGCTCGCCCCACAGCAGCTGGACCTCGCGGAAGAAGGCGTCCACGGCGACGTCGCGCACCCTGGCGAAGCGCATGAGGCGTTCGCGCTCCTGTGCCGGGTCCCGACCGACGGCGTGGCGCAGGCCCCCGAGGTCGCCGCCATGGTCCTCCTCCAGGTGAAGCGCGGCGTCGCTCAACGCCACGACGATGCGTTCGGCGTCGGAGTCGCGATAGCCCAGGCCGGTCAGCGCCTCGGTCACGTCCTCGTTCGAGGCGTCCAGCAGGTGTTTCGTCGTGGTCCAGCGCCGCTCCCGCAGCTGCATGAAGGCCTCGACGGCAGTGTCGGGGCTGACGCGCGCGTCCAGCAGCACCGCCAGCTGGAAGACCTGGAACAGCGTGTTGGGCGCGTCCTGAAGCCTGATCTCGGCCTGCTCGGCCAGGGTCTGGCGGCCGTAGCGGTCCAGCAGCGTCGCGACGAGACCTCCCCTGTCGTCTCCGGCCATGGTCGCCACCTCCCGCCAGGCCATCTACCCGGCAGCGGGCGGCGGCAATGCCGGCGCGGGCCCTCCTGGTCGCTCCTTGCCGCGGGCGAGATACTGCGGACATGGCCAGCCCCCTGCCGCGCGCCGCCTTCCCCGTCGCCGAACGCTGGGCGTTCCTCAACCACGCCGGCGTCAACGCCCTGCCCGGGCCGGTGGTCGACGCCATCGGGCGCTGCGCGGCCCAGACCGCCGCCGACGGGTCGCTGGCCGGCGACGAGCAGGAGGCCCGCGCCGACCAGGTCCGGACGCTGGCCGCCGCGGTCATGGGGGTGCCCCCCGGCGACGTGGCGTTCGTGAAGAACACCACCGAGGGGCTGGGCTTCGTCGCCAACGGCCTGGCCTGGGCCGAGGGCGACCGGGTGGTGGTGCCCGACCGGGAGTTTCCCTCCACGCTGTATCCGTGGTTGGCGCTGCGCGACCGCGGCGTGGTCGTCGACCTGGTGGCCCCGGTCGGTCCAGGCGGGCGTCTGCCGGTGGAGGCCTTCGCCGACGTCGTCGCCGCCGGGCCGCCCCCCAAGCTGGTGGTCACGAGCTGGGTGCAGTTCGCCCGCGGCTGGCGAGCCGACCTATCGGCGCTGGCGGCCCTGGCCCACGACGTCGGCGCGCTGCTGTGCGTCGACGCCATCCAGGGCCTGGGCGTGATCCCTTCCCGGCTGGAGGCCTGGGGGGTGGACTTCGCCATGGCCGACGCGCACAAGTGGCTGCTGGGGCCCGCCGGCATCGGCGTGCTGTACGTGCGCCGCTCGTGTCTGGAGCTGCTGCGGCCGTTGGAGCCGGGCTGGGCGTCGGTGGCCCACCGCGAGCAGTGGGACAACCTCGATCTGGTCTGGGACCCACAGGCCCGGCGCCTGGAAGGCGGCAGTGCCAACATGCTGGGCATCCACGGCCTGGGCGCCGCCCTCGAGCTGTTGGTGGACGGGGGGATCGAGCAGGTGTGGGCGCACGTGTCGGGTCTGGGCGACCGGGCTTGCGCGGGGCTGGCCGAGGCCGGCGCCACGGTGCTCAGCGACCGTTCCGACCACGGGCGGTCGGGCATCGTGACGTTCGCCCTCGGCGACGAGGACCCCGCTGCGCTGGCCGAGGCGCTGCGGGCCCGGGCCATCGTCTGTTCGCCGCGCGGCGGCGGTGTGCGCCTGTCCCCCCACGGCTACAACACTCCCGAGGAGATCGACCGGCTCGTCGATGCCGTGGCCGAGCTGGCTCGTGCCGTGGCGTGAGCCCTGACGGCAGGCCGGAGTGCACACCCAGGCGACCGGCGTCCAGGCGATGGCGAGACGGTCCGTACAGCCCTACAGGTTGTATGGTCTTCCATATGAAGACGACGCTGAACATCGACCAGGTGGTGATGGCCCGCCTGAAGCAGGAATCGGCGCGCCGGGGACGCACGATGTCGGAGCTCGTCGAAGCCGCGCTGCGGCGGTTCCTCGACAGCGAGCCCGACAGACAGGAGCTGCCGGCCCTGCCCCAGCTGTCCAGTGGCGGCAGTTTCGTCGACGTGTCGAACCGGGAGACCCTCTACGAGGCCATGGGCGAGCGCTGAGTGTTCGTCGTCGACACAAACGTGCTCATCTACGCCGCGGACACTGACGCACCCGATCACCAACGCTGCCGTGACCGGCTCGAACGTTGGCGTCGCCAGGCCACGCCCTGGTATCTGACCTGGGGAATCGTCTACGAGTTCCTGCGGGTCACCACGCATCCGCGAGTGTTCCGGCGACCCTGGTCCGCAGCCGACGGCTGGTTGTTCCTGCAGGCCCTCCTGGCGTCCCCGGCGCTGCGGATGCTGTCAGCCACCCAGCGTCACGCTGCGGTGCTCGCTGAGCTGCTCGTCGAGGTGCCCCACCTGGTCGGTAACCAGTTCCACGATGCGCACACGGCGGCGCTGATGCGCGAGCACGGGATCAAGACCATCGTCACTCGCGACACCGACTTCCATCGCTTCCCGTTCTTGGAGGTCATCGATCCGCTGGCGTGACGCCCCGCTCGGCCGGGCACCGTGGGCGGCCACCAGGCGCGCTGACGCGGATCGGGTGCCGCGGCGGCCCCCGGCGCGGGGTCACACCCAGGAGCGCATCCAGATCCGCAGGTTCCAGGCCCCCCTGGGGATCTCCAGGCCGACGTACAGCGGGTACCAGAACAGGAACGCGGCCACGGCCATGACCGTGACGAACGTCGGCACCCAGCCCAGCAGAGGCCGTCGCCCCAGATGCCAGGCGGCGTACGCCAAACCCAGGCACAGGAACGGCACCAGGGGGGCGGCGTAGAACAGGAACACCGGCCGGGTGGCGGCCAGCCAGGGCAGGTACTGCAGCGCCAGGAACACCAGGATGGCGCCGGCCGGCCAGTCCCGGCGGGCCACCGCCAGCCAGCCCAGCAGCGGGTAGGCGCCCAGCCCCAGCCACCAGATCGCCGGGTTGCCGAGGCCGAGGATCTCCTCGACGTTGCCCCTGGCGACGACGCACTCGCCCTTGGCCAGCTTGTCGTCGTTGCAGGACTCGTAGTAGTAGGCGATCGGACGCTGCAGCACCGGCCAGGTCAGCGCCGACGCCCGGTAGGGGTGCTCGGCCACCAGGTCGCGGTGGAAGCGCCAAATGTCGGTCTGCTCGTCCCACCAGGCCCCCACCATGGCCGGCAGCGACAGCGCGCAGACGCCGTCGGGGCAGCGAGCCTTGCCGGGACGGGTGTTCTCGAAGTTGGCGAACCACGGCAGGTAGCTGACCAGGTAGACGGCGAGCGGCAGCGCCACCAGGGTCAACGCGACGTTGCCGGCCGCCGGCCACGCCCGCGCGAGAGGGCGGCCGACGACCCGCTTGCGCCAGGTGAGCTCGCTGGCGACCACGAGCAGCACCGCGGCGGCGAGCGCCAGCAACGCCGACCACTTCGTCGCCAGCGCCAGCCCCAACGCCGCGCCCGCCAACCAGCGCTGCGGGTGTGGGCGCCGGAGCAGGGACGCAAGGGGTGCCTCCCCCGGCCTGGCGGGCTCCCGGTGAGGGCCGCTCCACTGCCGGTCGCGGTCGACCAGCAGCAGCCAGAATCCGGTGACGACGAACAGCATGAGGAACACGTCGAGCATGGCGATGCGGCTGGCCGTGAACGCGACCCCTTCGATCGTCAGCAGGAACGCCGCCAGCGCCGCCACGCCCCGGCGGCGGAACAGCCGCAGCCCGGCGAGGTAGACGACGAGCACCGTCAGGGTGCCGGCCACCGCCGACGAGAACCGCCAGCCGAACGAGTCGAAGCCGAACAGCGCGATCCCCGCCGCCAGCAGCCACTTGCCCACCGGCGGGTGGACCGCGAAGTCCTCCTCCACCCCCAGCGACAGGTACTCGTGGGCGTCGTTGGCGTAGTAGGTCTCGTCGAAGTAGATCCTTGACGGGTGATCCAGCAGGTACAGGCGCAGACCGCCCGCGACCAGCACGAGCAGCAGGGGGACCGCGACGGCCACCCTCCGGCTCGCTGCCCGGCGGCTCGGCCCGGAAGGCTGGGCGCCCGGCTCGGAGGGGGCCGGGCGCGACGACGTCTCGACGGCCATGATGGTCACCGAGTGTACGGGCGCCTCCAACCAGACGGGCCCGTCCGAGGCAAGCGCAGAGGATCACGGGTGGCCGGCATGCACGACAGCGGGCGCGGCGGCCGGCTGGTGCTGGTCGCAACCCCGATCGGCAACCTCGACGACCTGTCGCCCCGCGCTGCCCGGGCCCTGGCCGAGGCCGACCTCGTCGCCGCCGAGGACACCCGCCGCAGCCGCACGGTGCTCGAGCGCGCCGGTGCCGCCGTGCCGATGGTCAGCTACCACGACCACAACGAGGACGCCCGCATCCCCGCGCTGCTCGAGCGGGTCGCGGCCGGCCAGAGCGTCGTGCTGGTCACCGACGCCGGCACCCCCGGGATCGCCGACCCCGGCTTCCGGCTCGTGCGCGCCGCGCTCGATCGCGGCCTGCGGGTGGAGGCCGTGCCCGGACCGGCCGCGCTACTGCAGGCGCTGGTGCTGTCGGGCCTGCCCACCGACCGCTTCGCCTTCGAGGGCTTCCTGCCGCGCAAGGCCGCCGCCCGGGCCCGCCGGCTGGCCGAACTGGCAGACGACCCCCGGACCCTGGTGTTCTACGTCTCGCCGCACCGGGCCGCCGCCGACCTGGCCGCGCTGGCCGAAGAGCTGGGGGACCGGCCCGCGGCGCTGGCGCGGGAGCTGACGAAGCTGCACGAGGAGGTGTGGCGGGCCCGCCTGGTCGACCTGGCCGCGCGGGTCGGGGCCGAAGGCGTGCGCGGCGAGGTCACCGTCGTCGTGGCCGGTGCGCCCCAACAGTCACCGGAGCCGAACCTGGGACAGCTCGTCGAGCGGGTGGAGGCGCTGGTCGCCACGGGGCTGCGTCGCAAAGATGCGGTCACGCAGGTCGCCGAGGCCGCCGGGGTGCCCAAGCGCGACCTGTACGAGGCGGCGCTGGGGGCGAACCAGGATGGACCGCAGCGTCGCTGACCCGCGGTTACCATCGGGCTCATGGGCCCGCCCAAGGACACCTTCTACGTCACCACGCCGATCTACTACGTCGACGACACCCCTCACATCGGGCACGCGTACACGACGGTGGCCGCAGACGTGTTGGCCCGCTGGCGGCGACTCAACAGCCAGCGGGTGTTCTTCCTGACCGGTACCGACGAGCATGGCCAGAAGATCGCTCGCGCCGCCGAGCAACGCGGGATGACCCCGCAGCAACACGTCGACGACATCAACCCGCGCTGGCGAGAGCTGCTGGCGCTGCTGCGCATCTCCAACGACGACTTCATCCGCACGACCGAGCCACGCCACGAGGCCCGGGTGCAGGAGTTCATGCAGCAGCTGTACGACCAGGGCGACGTCTATCCCGCGACCTACTCAGGGCCCTACTGCGTGTACTGCGAGGCCTTCTACACCCCCGACGAGCTGGTCGACGGTGAGCTGTGTCCCATCCACCGGCGCCCGGTCGAGACGTTCGAGGAGGAGAACTACTTCTTCCGGCTGTCCCGCTACGCCCCGGACCTGCTGAAGCTGTACGCCCAGCGGCCTGACTTCGTGCAACCGGCGGTACGGCTCAACGAGGTCCGCAGCTTCGTCGAGGCCGGCCTGCAAGACCTGTCGATCACCCGCACGTCCTTCGACTGGGGAGTGCGCTGCCCGTGGGACGACCGCCACGTCTTCTACGTGTGGTTCGACGCGCTGCTCAACTACGTCACCGCGGCCGGGTTCGGGACCGACAGCGACTCGTTCGCCCGTCGCTGGCCTGCCGACGTCCACCTGATCGGCAAGGACATCATCCGCCCCCACGCCGTCTGGTGGCCGGCGATGCTGATCGCCGCCGGCGTGCCGGTGCCGCGCCGGGTGTACGCCCACGGCTGGGTACTCGTCGGCGGGCAGAAGATGAGCAAGTCATCGGCCACCGGCATCCGCCCCTCCGAGCTCGTCGACCACTTCGGCGTGGACTGCTTCCGCTACTACTTCCTGCGCGAGATCTCCTTCGGCCAGGACGG
>DASZOD010000251.1:0-4375 GCA_035550935.1 Egibacteraceae bacterium
CGGCGGCAGCGCCCGGGGCGCCGGTCAGCTGCCGGTGACTCACCGCTTCAGGAACGAGGGGATGTCGAGGTCGTCCTCGTCCTCGTCTCCCAGGACCACCGGCGAGCGATACCCGGGCGGGCGGAAGACCTCCTCGTCCTCCTCGTCCTCCTCGACGAGCGCCCGGGACGGGGCGGCGGGCTGGCGTGCCATCGCCGGCTGGGGCTCGCGCTCGACGGGCTGCAGCGGCGCGCCGCGGGCGACGGCGGCGCTGGGGGCCTCGGAGAACCCCGCGGCGATGACCGTGACCTTCACCTCGTCGCCCAGCGCGTCGTCGATGACCGCGCCGAAGATGATGTTCGCGTCCGCGTCGGCGGACTGGGCGATGGTCTCGGCCGCCTCGTTCACCTCGTACAGTCCCAGGTCCGAGCCGCCGGAGATCATGAGCAGGACTCCGCGGGCACCGTCGACCGCCGACTCCAGCAGCGGCGAGCTGATCGCCATCCGCGCCGCCTCCAGCGCACGTTTCTCGCCGCGGGCCTTGCCGATGCCCATGAGGGCGCTGCCGGCGTCGCGCATGATCGTCGACACGTCGGCGAAGTCGACGTTGATGAGCCCGGGCGTGGTGATGAGGTCGGTGATGCCCTGCACGCCATGGAGCAGGACGTCGTCGGCGAGGCGGAAGGCCTGCAGCACCGAGGTCTCCTCGTCGGAGATCTCCAGCAGCCGGTCGTTGGGGATCACGATGAGGGTGTCGACCGCCTCGCGCAGGACCTCGATGCCCTTCTCGGCCTGCACGCTGCGCCGGCGGCCCTCGAAGCTGAACGGCCGGGTCACGACCCCGATCGTCAGCGCGTTGAGGCTCTTGGCGACCTCGGCGACCACCGGGGCGCCGCCGGTCCCGGTCCCGCCACCTTCTCCGCAGGTGACGAAGACCATGTCGGCGCCCTTGAGCACCTCCTCGACCTCGTCGCGGTGTTCCTCGACCGCCTTGCGACCGACCTCGGGGTCGCTGCCGGCACCGAGCCCGCGGGTCAGTTCCCGCCCGACGTCGAGCTTGACGTCGGCGTCGGACATCAGCAGTGCCTGCGCGTCGGTGTTCACGGCGATGAACTCGACGCCCTTGAGGCCGGCCTCGATCATCCGGTTGACGGCGTTCACGCCGCCGCCGCCGATGCCGGCGACCTTGATGACCGCGAGGTAGTTCTGAGGTGCCGCCACGTGGCTCTCCTTGTGTCTCGTGGGGTCGGGCCGCCAGGCTGTGGACGGACGTTTCCTCGGTCTCACCGGCGGCTTCGCTGTGGCTCCCAAGCGTGCCGTCCTTTCCTGCCTCGCCCGACGCAGCCGGTCACCTTCGAGACCGACGTCGATCGGCCTCCACCGGCCCACCGGGCCGAACCCTGACCCTCAACTTGACCGTTACAGTTATGTCAACCTCTTGTTGCGGGTGACCTTACGCGTGAGTGCGACAACCGTCAAGTATCCGGCTCCGTCGTGGCGGTCAATGCGCTGCACTGTGCGGTTATCGCACAAATGGCAGCTGTCGGCTCGAGTTGACCCCGTGAGGCGGTGTGCCAGCCGCCTGAAGTCCCGACGGGTTGCTGCTCTTCGTGTCGGATGGCGCACCCTTTGTCGGTGTTCGGGCCGGCGGGTACGCGTTCCTGGACGACGGGCGGATCGTCTGCGTCGGAACCGACCGGTCGTAGCCCCCGGCCAGCCGCCGCGGTCGACACCGGCTGTCGGGTCGCTTCAGGACGGCAGGTCGAAGAACTCCACGATGAGGTCGGTGGCGTCCACTGCGCCCGCGCCCGCGCCGAACTCGGAGGAGAACCAGGTATGCCCGCCGTCGTGGACGGTGACCAGGCGGACGGTCTTCCCCGCCAAGCATCCAAGCCACGTCGATGTGGTGACCAGACCGTCGCTGTCGGTCTCAGGGCTGGCTGTACAGCCGTTCAGCACCGCCCACCGGTCGGCCAGCGCCGGCTGTGACGGGACGGGTGAGGCGCGCTTGAGGTGGGGCCTCCCTGGTAGGGGACGTGGCCGTCGTCGGTGCCGTGGATGGCGAGAACCGACACCGGGGCCTGGGGGGCGCAATCGTCCATCACCATGGCCCCGCCAACGGCCGCAACTCCCACGAAGCGGTCCGCGAGCTCGCAGGCGAGCCGATAGGCCATGATGGCGCCGTTGGAGGCCCCGACGGCGTAGACGCGGCTCGGGTCCACCGGGTAGCGATCCTCGAGCTCGTCAAGGGTGCGGCTCAGAAGCCGAGGTCGTCGATGTCCTCCGCGTCGGCTCTCGCCCGTCCGCAGCAGAACCCGCCGTTCCACGTGCCCACGAGGCTTTCCGGGTAGGCGACGATGAAATTTCCTGCGCTGGCCGCCTGGTCGAACTGTGTGGCCTGCCGGAAGCTGTCAGCCGTGCCGAACGCGTCGTGGAGCGCAAACACCAGCGCCGACGGACCCTCGAACCCCGCGGTGGGGGGCGCCCACAGCCGATACGTTCGCGTCTGCCCGTCGATGTCGACCTCGCCGAACTGCAACGCCGCCCGCAACGGCGTCGACGCTTCCGGAGCCGTCGACACGGGCTCGGAACGGCAAGCTGCCAGTACCACCAGCAATGCGGCTGCGGTCAACACAACAAATCCGCGGCGCATGAGTGGCAGATGATGGTGGCCGACAGGGGACCTAAGCGTCAAGACCGTTGCGGGCAATCTTCATCAGAGCGGTCACCCGCTTGATGGAACGTCTGTAGCGGGCTCCGCCGCGCCACGCCAGCGCCCATGGCCTCGCAGCGCGGCGAGACTCTAGAGTCGCACCCTGGAAGCCGGGATCAGTCGGCGGGCACCAGGACGGGGTTGTCAGGGGCGCGCACGTCGATCTCGCCCAGGGTGGGGCCGTGCGCGCTCGCCGCCTGCCCGAGCAGCAGCCGCAGCACCCGGGCCTTGTCGGCGACGCGCTGGGGGGCGCCGAAGCGGACCCACACGCCGTCGGGCGCGGCCGTCGTGGGGTGCGGTCGCAGGTGCAGCCGGAGGCTGCGCTCGCCGGAGGCCTCGTAGCGGTCCACCTGGACCCGCAGGTCGGCCGGCAGCTGGGTGTGGACCGCCAGAGCGCTGCGCACCGCCACGTCGCTGACCGGTCCTCCCGGCGCGGGCACGACCGAGTTGGGCGCCTCGACGGTGGCGAGGGTCTGCCGGGCGCCGCCGGCCACCACGACGCCGTCGGCGTCGACCAGCCAGGCGCCTGTGGCTACCCGCACGACCGCCACCGGGATGCGGGGCTCGACGGTGATCGTGACCGTTGAGGGCGGCACGCGGCGCAGCTGCGCGGCGCGCACCCACGCCAGGCCCTCGACCCGGTCCCGGGCTCCGCGCAGGTCCGCCCACAGCAGGCTCTGCCCGGGTGTGATCCTGGCCGCCGCCCGCACCTGGGCGGCCGCCGAGCCGTCCAGCCCCTCGACGCGGACCTCGCCGATGGCGAACAGCGGCGAACGCGCGAAGGCCAGGGCAGCGGCCGCCAGGGCCAGCAGCGCCACGCCGCTGCACACCAGGCGGCGGCGTCGACGCGCGCGGCCGCGGGCGACCGCCAGCCGGCGGGCCACGAAGCGCCGGTCGCAACCCGGTCGCCGGCCCTGGCGGGTCCGCGCCCGGGGCCGGCCGGCGGCGTCGTTGCTGGACCCGGCACCGCCGTGCCTGGAGCGCCGCGGAGCCTTGGGCGGTGCGCTCACCGCGGATCCCCCGCCGGGGGGCGCAGGGCATCCGCCGCGTGGCGGCCCGGGCCATCGGTCCCATCGGGCGACAGGTCGTCGTCGAATCCCGCCAGGACCACCTCGGTACGCAGCCAGACGCCCTGGCGCTCGGCCACCGCTCGCTGGACGTCACCGATGACCCGGTGCACGTCGGCGGCCGTGGCCTGCGGCGCTGTGGTGACGAAGTTCGCGTGCAAGGGGCTCACCCGGGCGCCGCCGACGCGGTGGCCCTTCATCCCCGCAGCTTCGATCAGCCGACCGGCGGAGTCGCCCGGAGGGTTGCAGAACACGCTGCCGCAGGACGGCTCGTTGATCGGCTGGTGAGCTCGCCGCCAGCGGCGCATCTCCGCCATGTCGGCGGCCAGCCGGTCAGCGGCGGCGGGCCGCAGGCGCAGCCTGGCCCGCACGACCACCGCGTCGCCGGGCAGCGCGCTGTGGCGGTAGCCCATGGCCAGGTCGTCGACGCTGAGGCGTTGCACCGCGCCGCCGTGGGCGAGTCGGACGACCTCGGCCCACTGGAGCAGCTGCGCCAGCTCGCGGCCGTGGGCGCCAGCGTTCATGCGCACCGCCCCCCCGAGACTGCCGGGGATGGCGACGCCGAACGCCAGGCCGCCGAGGCCGTGACGAGCGGCCGTGGCGGCCAGGGCCGGCA
>DASZOD010000252.1:0-11243 GCA_035550935.1 Egibacteraceae bacterium
GTCGCGCCGCCCGGTGACCAGCAGCGGCGCCCGCCGGGCCCCGCCGGCGAAGGTCCCGCCGCTCAGGCCGGCGGGGAAGCTCTCGCCGCCGACCAGCACCGGCGCGCCGGCGAGCCCGGCGGCCCGGGCCCGGTCCGCCACCGCGGCCGCGGTGGCCGAGCGCTCGAGACCGGCGGCGCGCTCCAGGCCGGGCAGCCCGGCGACCGCGTCGTCGGGCAGGACCGCGGTGCCGCCGACCACGACGCTGCGCTGCGCCCCCAGCTCGGCGACGCGCTCGGCCAGCAGGTCGCGAAGCCCCGGACGCGTCAGCAGGATCGGCTGGCGCAGGCCGGCGGCGAGCGCGCTTGCGGCCAGGGCGTCGGCGAAGCCCTCGCCGCTGGCCACCAGCACCGTCGCGGTCTCCGCCCCCAGCTCGGCGGCGCGCTGGGCGACCGCGAAGGCGGTCGCGTAGCGGTCCTCGCCGCGCAGCCGCTCAGGGTCGGCGCCGAGCCCGCGGACCGCGACCTCGAGGTCGTCCGACAGCGCGCCCACCAGGTAGACGGTGGCGACGTCCAGCCGCCGCAGCTCCGCGGCGACGTCGGCGTCGAGGCGGCCGCCGGGGGTCAGCAGCAGCGGGCCGCCGACGGTGCCCGCGAGCGCCGATCCGGCCAGCGCGTCGGGGTAGTCGTCGCCGCTTGCGAGCACGGCCGCCGCTGCGCCGCCAGGCCAGCCGACGCGGCTGGTCTCCACGGCGGTCAGGAACCGGTTCGAGCCCGCCAGGCGCTCGACGGCCTGGGGGGCGAAGCCGATGCCGCTCAGCGCCACCCGCGGCGCGGGCTGGGCGTAGAAGCTAGCCCCCGGCGCAGGGTCGCTAGGGTCCTCCAGCGGCCGGCCCTCCCCGGGCGCCGGCGGGGCGACCCGGTCAGGGGGCCACGGTGCCCCGGCCGCCGGCCCGGCACCCAGGGCCACCAGGCAGGCCGCCACCACCAGCGCGCCTGCGCGCCGGCCCCGCTGCGTCCGTCCCGTCGCGCCGCCCACGCTGCCCTCCCGACTCGGGGTCTGTGCGCGCCCGCCGAGGCGACGGCGCCCGACCACCGGCTGCTTCGGCCGTTCTGACGCTCAATGTAGGCACGAGGTTGCCGGCGGAAAAGGACCACCTGGCCGCCGTGCCCCGCGCCCACCCCCCGGGCCTTGTCGACTTTCGGACTCCTGGCGTCCTGGAGTCGACAAACCCCCGGGGTTGGTCCCCGGGTTGGTCACGGCGCCAGCACCGCCCGCAGCGCGTCGGCGGCGCGCCGGCAGTCGGCCGGCGACAGGTCCGGGTGGGTGACGAGGCGGACGGTGTGCGGGTCCATCGCCCCGGCCAGCACCCCCCGCTCGCGCAGCGCGGCGACCACCGCGGCTGCGTCGACGACCTCGACGCAGACGATGTTCGTCTGCACCTGGGCGAGGTCGACCCCGTCGGGACAGGCCTGCTTGGCGGCCTCGGCCAGCAGCCGGGCGTTGGCATGGTCGTCAGCGAGGCGGTCGACCATCTGCTCCAGGGCCACCAGGCCGGCGGCGGCCAGCACGCCGGCCTGGCGCATGGCGCCGCCGTAGCGCCGCCGCCACGTGGTCGCCTCGGCGATGGCGTCGGCGTCGCCGACCATCACGCTGCCCACCGGTGCCGACAGCGCCTTGGACAGACAGAACATGAGCCCGTCGACGAGCGTGCCGTAGTCGCGGGGCGCCACGCCGGTCGCCACCGCGGCGTTGAACACCCGTGCGCCGTCCATGTACAGCGCGACGCCGGCCCGGTCGCAGACCGCCCGCAGCGCCCGCAGCTGCCCCAGCGGGTAGACCGTGCCGCCCCGGCGGTTGTGGGTCTGCTCCACGCACAGCAGCGACGTCGGTGTCAGCGGGAAGTGGTGGGGGCGGATCGCCGCCGCCGCGTCGGCGGGGTCCAGCAGCCCCCGCTGGCCGGGCACGGTGCGGAACTGGACGCCGCCCAGCAGGGCGCCAGCGCCGCCCTCGTAGTTGACCAGGTGGGCGTCGGCCTCGACGACGACCTCGGTGCCGGGCCGGGCCAGCACGCGCAGCCACAGCTGGTTGCACATGACCCCGCTGGGACACAGCAGCGCGGCCTGCCTGCCGAAACGCTCCGCGGCGGCCTCCTGGAGCGCTCGCACCGTGGGGTCCTCGCCGTAGACGTCGTCGCCGACCTCGGCCTCGGCCATGGCCCTGCGCATCGCCGCGGTCGGCCTGGTGACGGTGTCGCTGCGCAGGTCGATCAGGCCCGATGCCATGCCATGACCTCGTCGACTCGTCGTGTGGATCCCCCACCCGCAAGACGCACGGGCGCGAACCCCTGCCGGGGGGCAGACTGCTCCCAGCGACCCTCTGGAGCAAACCGATGCGCAGGCTGCTTGCCATCGACGCGGGCACGACCGGCGTCACCGCCCTGGTGATCGACGAGCGCGGCAGGCTGCACGCCCGCGGCTACCAGCAGTTCCCCCAGCACTTCCCGCAGCCGGGCTGGGTCGAGCACGACCCCGAGCAGATCTGGCAGGCGACGCTTGCGGCCTGCGACCAGGCGCTACAGGGCACCGACTTGCCCGCCGGCCAGCTCGCGGGGATGGGGATCACCAACCAGCGCGAGACCACCGTGCTGTGGCGGCGCGACAGCCTGCGCCCGGTCCACAACGCGATCGTCTGGCAGGACCGCAGGACCGCAGACGCCTGCGAGGCGCTGCGCGACGCCGGCCACGCCGAGATGATCCGTCAGCGCACCGGCCTGGTGGTCGACCCGTACTTCTCGGGTACGAAGCTGGCCTGGCTGCTCGACCACGTGGAGGGGGCCCGTGACGCGGCCCAGCGCGGCGAGCTGGCCTTCGGCACCGTCGACAGCTGGCTGA
Source organism: Egibacteraceae bacterium (assembly GCA_035550935.1). Classification (GTDB taxonomy): domain Bacteria; phylum Actinomycetota; class Nitriliruptoria; order Euzebyales; family Egibacteraceae; genus DASZOD01. Next base: position 2,874 of record DASZOD010000252.1, read on the forward strand.
TCGCGCGGCTGACCGCCGGCCGGGTCCACATCACCGAGCCGTCCAACGCGTCACGCACGATGCTGTTCGACCTGCGGGAACGGACCTGGAGCGAAGAGCTGTGCGCGCTGCTGGACGTCCCCAGCGCGGTCCTGCCCGAGCTGCGGCCCACCGCGGGCGAGCTCGCCACCACCGAACCCGAGGTGTTCTTCGACGCCGCCGTGCCGGTCACCGCGGCCGCCGGTGACCAGCAGGCGGCCCTGTTCGGCCACGGCTGCTGGGAGCCGGGCTCGGCGAAGAACACCTACGGCACCGGCAGCTTCGTGCTGCTGAACACCGGGTCCGACGCGCCGGCCAGCGAGCGGCTGGTGACGACGATCGCCTGGGACCTGGGTGACGTGGGTGGCGGCGCCGCCTACGCGCTGGAAGGCTCGATCTTCGTGACGGGCGCGGCGCTGCAGTGGCTGCGCGAGGGTCTCGGGCTGATCGCCGAGGCCGAGGAGGCCGGGGCGCTGGCCGGCCTGGTCGACGACACCGGCGACGTGTTCCTGGTCCCCGCGTTCACCGGTCTGGGCGCGCCCCACTGGGACCCGCGCGCCCGGGGGACGATCGTGGGACTGACCCGGGGCACCACCCGCTCGCAGCTGGTACGCGCCGCGGTGGAGGCCATGGCCTACCAGACCCGCGACGTCGTCGACGCCATGCGCGCCGACTCGGACCTGGACCCGCGCGAGCTGCGGGTCGACGGCGGTGCCGCCGCGATGGACCTGCTGTGCCAGCTCCAGGCCGACCTGCTCCGCCTGCCGGTGCTGCGTCCGGCGGTGGCCGAGACCACCGGCATGGGCGCGGGCTACCTGGCCGGGCTCGGCGCCGGACTGTGGGGTTCCACCGGGGAGCTGGCCGAGCTGTGGGAGCTGGACCGCCGCTTCGAACCGGCCATGGCCGCCGGGGAGGCCGACGCTCGCCAGGCACGCTGGCGGCAGGCGCTGGACCGAAGCCGCGGCTGGGCTGCTCGCTGAGCCGGCGGCGGGCTCAGCTGGCCCGGCGCTTGCGCAGCGGCCGCTCGTCGCTGCGCCGGGCCAGCGCATCCAGGTCGCCCGAGCCGGCGCTGGCCTCGCCGGCCTTGACCTTCCCGGCGTACTCGTCGACGTAGTCCTGCCCCGACAGCGCGGCCAGCTCGTGCATGAGCTCGTCGGTGGCCCGGCGCAGGGCGTCGCCGTCTTCGGGGTCCTCCCGGTAGGGCGACAGGTCCAGGGGCTGGCCGACGCGGACACCCACCGGGCCGATCCTGGGGATGAGCTTGCCCGGCGGCAGGATCTCGAACGTCCCGGTCATCGCCACCGGGATCAGCGGCGCGGCAGTCCGCAGCGCCAGCCGCACCGGGCCGGTCTTGCCCCGGTAGAGCCGGCCGTCGGGGGAGCGGGTGCCCTCCGGGTAGATGCCGAGCAGGTGACCGCGGTCGAGGATCTCCCGGCCGCGGCGCAGACTCGCCTCCGCCGCGTCACCGCCCTGGCGGTTCACCGGCATGACCCCGACGTTCTCGAAGAAGTGCCGCCGCCAGCCCCGGAAGTAGTCGCTCTTGCCCAGGAAGTAGATCGGCCGGTCGATCAGGGCCGGCAGGAACACCGAGTCCAGGAACGACAGATGGTTGGAGGCCAGGATCGCCGGGCCCGCCCGCGGGATGCGCTGGAGGCCCTCGGCCTCGGGCCGGTACAGCACCTTGATCAGCGGTGGCACCACCGCGTGCATGACCCGATACAGCGCCGGCGCGCGCTCGTCGGATCGCACGACCCACTCCTCGCTCTGCGCCCCCGGGACCGCGACCGGGTCCCGGCGCCGCGGGGCGGCTAGAGTCTACGTCAACGGTCCTGACCGCAAACGAAAGCCTCCTGGCCCTGCCGAGCATGCCGATCGAGCCGCGCGACGCCGTCGAACTGGACGCCTTCGCTCCGGCGCTGGCCCAAGCCGTCGAGGCGGTCCTGCGCCGCGAGGGTCTGCCTGCTCGGACCCAGGCCGCCGCCGGCGACTGGGCGGTGCTCGTACCCGACGGCCGCCGCGACGAGGCCTTCGCGCTGCTGGCCCGCCACATGGACGAGGTCCAGGCGCTGGCCCGCGGCCAGCCGGCGCCGCCGGCCGCCGACCCCGATGACGCCGACGGTCCGCCGATCGTCATGGAGCGGCTGCGGCGGATGGGCTTCCTGGCGCTGCTGCTGGCCCCGCTGCTCGTCGTGACCCTGGCGTCGGCGGGCATGCCCCTGCGCTACGCGCTGGCGCTGTTCCTGCTGGGCGTCGTCGTGGTCGCGGCCTGGCGTGACCGCGCCGCCGGCGACTGAGCGTCCGCCGGTCCGTGCGCCCGAGGTCAGGCTGCCGGACTGCTGAGCCGGCCGTCGCTCACCTGCCACACGCCGTAGGCGCGGGCGGCTTCGGCCGCTTCTGGCGCGATCCACGTCCCGCCGACCACCGCCATGGTGTCGACGCCCAAGCGCCCCAGGAGGTCCGCGCGCTGGCGTGCGCGCTGCACGTCGCCGAGACCCACGCCGAACGACGCTTCGAGCACGACGTAGACGTCCGCGCGGTCGCTCACGCGTCGGCCTTCGAACACGCCGTCGGCGGCGCGGATCTCACCCGCCTCGTCCGCTGTGAGCAGGCCGCTGTCCACGGCAGGCTCCAGCAGATCGTCGAGCTCCCGGGCACTGAGCAGGTGCATGCGTCGCGCGACGGTGTGCAGGTAGGTGTGCGGGCGTTCGCGGTAGCGACGCTCGATGACGTCGCCACGCAACCAGTCGACGTAGCCCACCACGGCCGACATCTGCTCGGTCAGCGCCTGGATGGCCTGCACCAGCTGATCGACACGGGACCCCAGCCTGGCGAGTTGCTCCTCAGTGCGTTGCTGGGCCTGGGCCAGCGCGTCGATGCGCCGCTCGGTGGCCTGCTGGGCCTGGGCCAGCGCGTCGATGCGCCGCTCGGTGGCCTGCTGCGCCTGGGCCAGCGCGTCCACGCGTCCGGCGAGCCCTGCCACGCGCTGCTCTGTGTCGCCCTGCGCCTGCGTCAGTCGCTCGATGGCGGACGACAGCCGTGCGACCGCCTCGTCCGCAGCCAGCGATCGCAGTTGCGCCTGCCGCTCGGGGTGCTCGCGCAGGAGCCCGAGCAGCCGGTCCAGGTCGTCAAGGTCGAAGCCGGCCACAGCCTGATGCTACCCGCCGGGGCGCAAGGAATGGCCGCGACGCCGGTGACGTGTCCCTCGCGGCCCTTGTTCCTGAGCTCCGGGCCGCGCTTCCACGGTCGGTGCACATCCGGGCGGCTCGGAAGCATTCGTCTGACCAACGATCTTGCTGTTGAGCAGTGCACGCGGGTAGCGGGTGGGCCTGATCCCCTACTTCACGGGGAGGGCGTTCCAACACGACGCGGCCGCCTGGTACTTCGCCCACAACCTGGCGCTTCAATCCCCTACTTCACGGGGAGGGCGTTGCAACCTCGGCTTCGATACCCACCGAGGCGAGCGCTGAGCCGCTTCAATCCCCCACTTCACGGGGAGGGCGTTGCAACGTGACCTGCCGCCACCCGGACCCTCGCGTGGTGGAGGCGTGCTTCAATCCCCTACCTCCGCTCTGGCTGGCTTTCACGTGGCGGCCGCCCTCGCAGGTGGATCCTGCGATCCTGCATCACATACGGTTCCGCGGCAGTGGCCGCATGTTCGACAACGTACCGCCAGTACTCGCTGCCCAGCCGCCGAGGTTCTCCGACCAGACGTCTTCGGCGCTGCCCCTGCGCCCGCGCGTCCTCCAGCGCCAGCCGCATGCCGATGGCCTCGATGTCCGGATCCTCGGTCAGACCCAGGCCGGCGGCATGGGTCGGCCGCCGCGGGCCACGCCGATGATGCGCGGCTCGAGCAGAAGCTGGTCGAGCGAGCGCAGGCCGTGCTTGCGCTTGATGCGGGGTCCCGCTGGCGCTGTGCGAGCAGCTCCCGGCGATGGGGCTCCAGGGCTACAACAGGTGCCGCGTGGGAGCTTGCGTCGGCGGGACCGGAGCAGGAGCAGTAAGGGCAGGCCCCGCCGGTCGAGCCGGACCGAAGGCCGTCAACCCCGAGCGCCGGTCCGACCGGCCTGCAGCGCCTCTCGGGCCACCCGGCCGATGGCGTTGCCGCTGGCCAGCGCCTCCAGGCAGCCGTGGTTGCCGCACGGGCAGCGCGGGCCGCCTTCTGAGACGATGAGGTGGCCGAACTCGGCGCCCAGGCCCCCGGCGCCGCGCACCAGCCGCCCGTCGATGATCAGCCCGCCGCCGACGCCGGTGCCCACCGTCAGCATCACCACGCTGGAGGCCGCGGCCGCCGCGCCGGCCGCGTACTCGCCCCAGGCGGCGGCGTTGGCGTCGTTGTCGACGGTCACGGCCACGTCGAGGAGGGCTTCGAGCTCGGCGCGCAGCGGGTAGTCGGCCCAGTCGATGTTGGGGGCGTAGCGCACCCTGCCGTCCAGGTCGACCACGCCGGCCGCGCCGACCCCGACCGGCAGGCCGCCGCGCCGCCGACTGGCGCGGCCCCGGGCCCACGTCAGAACCTCAGCAGGCCGCGACCGGGTGGCCGTCGACCTGCTCGGCCAGGGGCTCCTCGCGGTCGCACTCGTCGACGATCTCGCCCACGATCTCCTCGAGGATGTCCTCGATGGTGACCAGTCCGGCGGTCGCGCCGTACTCCTCGACCACGATGGCCAGGTGGACCTTCCGGGTCCGCAGCTCGCGCAGCGGGCCGCAACGGTCTTCAGCTCGGGGACGAAGGAGCCCGGATGCAGCAGGTCCTCCCACCGGCCTTCCTCATCGCTCGGTGTGCAGCCGCACCAGGACGTCCTTGGCGTACACCAAGCCGACGATCTTGTCCCGGTCGTCGCGGTACACCGGGATGCGGGAGTGCGCGGCCCGCAGCATCACATCGACGACCTCGCGGAGCGTGTCGTCGGCCGACACCATGACCATGTCCGGGCGCGGCACCATGATCTCGCGCACGACCGTGTCGCCGAACTCGAAGACCGAGTGGATCATGAGGCGCTCGGACTCTTCGGTGACCTAATCCTCCTCGGCGACGTCGATCATCCCGCGCAGCTGGTCTCGGTGACGAACGGACCGCTGGCCAGGCCCTTGCCTGGCGCGATGACCGTTGCCGACGGCGATCAGCAGCCACGCCAGCGGTGACGGCGGCCGGGCCAGCAGCGCGATCCACGGCGCGCTGCGGCAGGCCACCTGAGGCAAGGCTGACAAAGGTGCTGACCGTTGAGGCGATGACCCTTGTCGTCGAGGATGCTCCCGGACTCGATCTGCGACACCTGCGCCGAGCGCTACTTCGACGCCGAAGTAGCCCAGCGGCTGCTTGATCTCGCGCGGGAAGCCGCCCCCAGGCTGGCGTCCTGATCGACGTTCGCCGCCATGTCGCTGCGTGACCGCTCATGCCGGCCAGCGGTTGATGTCAGGTCGGCAGCTGTCGCCGGTGCCGGGGTCGGTAAGACTTGCCGGGCCTGAGCCAAGGACACGTTTCATCGCCTCCAATGAGCCAGGAGACCAATGCCAGCCTCCTCCCTGGCGCACGAGTCCAGAGCCTGTTGACAGTCACCGAGAAGGGACGGTCAAGGCGGCACGCCACGGCCCGGCGGCCGCCGCGCTGGGGGCTGCGGCCGTCCTCGTCCTGGCGGTGACGCCTCGCACACCATCGACGACGGCCGTGAAGCTGCGCCAACGGTCAGGACGGGCAGTCCCCCAGGCTTGGTGCCGGCTCAGGCCACCAGCAGGCGCAAGGTCACCCCGCCCGCCAGCGGTCGGCCCGCTGGCGTCCGCCGCAGGCGCGGCCCGTCGTCGACCAGCAGCCCTCTGTGGACCATCGCGGCGGCGCCGGCCTCGTCGATCGGCTCGACGCCGCAGCGAGAGACGCCATCGACCAGCCGCAGGCCCACCATGGGCTGCTCGGCACGACGGCCTGCTCCGCCCGCGCGGACGGGAGAACGGCCACCCGGCCGAGCAGCTCGTTGCGCAACGCACGAGCCCTCGTGGCGAGGCGTTGACCGGGCTGGGCGCCGGTCACGACCAGACGGGCCGCAAACCTCGAAGGGCGGGGAAGTGGCGGACGTTCAAGGTCGCCAGTTCCAGCCCGTGCTCCTCGGCGGTAGCGCCGATCAAGTAGTCGGCGAGATCGATGCCCGGGTGCGACGCGCGGTGACGGCGCAGGTGCTGCCCGGCACGCCGGGCGACCGCGTCCGTCACAGGCAGCAAGGTCAGCGCAGCGAACAGCCGGGCGACGTCGCGCCGCTCACCCGAACGCATGCCGCCTTCGATCTCGGCGCGCGAGATGACGCTGGCGTACGCGGTACCGGTCGTGGCCGCCTCCCGCAACACCTCACGCGCGAGTGGCTTACCGCGCAGATGGGCGATGAGCACCGAGGAGTCGAACAGCACGTCAGCGACCCAGGCGGCGCAGTCGCTCGTCGGCGGGTGCGCCGCGCACCGCGGCGAGCCACTCGGGCCAGTCGGGAGCGTCGGGCAGGACACCGAACGTGTCGTCGATAGCCCGCAGCCGGGCTTCGGCACCGTCTTCGATGCCGAGGCCGCGGTCGAGCAGCCGGCGGATGATCTCGGCCTTGGACACGCCGGCGTCCTCGGCATGGGCGGCGATGCGCCGCTCCTGCTCCTCGGAGATGTAGATCTGCGTACGCTTCATGTGGCTGCAGCATACATCGGTCGGCCCTCTTGGGGACGCCCACCGGAGCCCAGAACGACGCAGCCCCACCGGTGCCTTGCAGTGCCAGCCTCGCGACGACACCGTACAACCGCAGTCGTCCACCGTTCCGGTGCATCGACGGGGCGGCGAGCGGTTCGCGGGCGCGACAATGCAGAGTGAAGCGCCCAATCGAAGGAGCGCCCGATGACAAGCGACGAGCTCGTGAGGATCGACTACAGGCTGGAGCGCCTGCTGTGGGCGGATCCTGGCGAGGATCAACTCGATGTCTGGGAGGCGCGCCTGCAGGTTGACGGCCTGCCGGACGACGACGGCGACGACGTCGGGCGGGAAGTCAGCTGGTGCACCGTCGCTCGCGCCACGCTGTTCGGGATGGACCCCGACCGCCACGCCGCGGTCGGGGAGGCGCCCTTCGACGTCGCCGATGCCCACTCAAGTGACGCGGCCTATTACTACGAGCACCTGTTCCGCGTCGACGGCAACATGCTGCCCGACGTCGCAGAGGCGTTCGAGTTGGCCTCGAACCGCGCGCTGTTCCTCCACGACGTCAGGGTGCCTGAGGACCACCGGCGACGTGGCTACGGGCGTCTGCTCGCCGCCGACGCGATCCTCACCCTCGCGCCGCTCGGCACAGCGGTGTTCGCCCACCCCGGGCCCACCGACCCCAACATCGGCGAGGATGCCGACGTGGGCCGCCTGCGACGCGAGACCGAGAACACCCGTTTCCTCGCCTCGCTGGGATTCCTGCCCTTCCGCGACCGGCTCTGGACGCTCGACCTCTCCGCCGCCGAGGGCTTCGAGACGCTCACGCGGCTCCGTCGAAGGCCTTGACCCCGGCGAGCGCAACCGGGCGGACGTCACCGACGTGGGTGCAGAGGTTCGTGTCGCCGGCGACCGCGCGCGACGCCGGCGGCTAGCGGTAGCGGAGGGCCCGTCAGCCCTCCTCCCACCCGCGGCCCGCCTCCAGCGCGAGCAGGGCCGCGCCGACCAGGCCGGCGTCGTCGGCCAGCTGGGCGCGCACCACCTGGGGCAGGTTGCGGTGAGCGCGGCCCACGACGCGCTCGGCCAGCGCCGTACGGGCGGGGTCCAGCAGCAACCGGCCGGCCTCCATCGCGCCGCCGCCGACCACGACCAGCTCGGGGTCCAGGGCGTTGACCAGCGAGGCCATCCCCACGCCCAGCCAGAAGCCGCAGCGGGCCACCACCTGGGCGGCGAACTCGTCGCCGCGGTGCGCGGCGACCGTGACCGACCTGCCGGTGACCTCCCCCAGGGTGCGCAGCGCCGACCCGGCGGGGACGGCGTCGGCCTGCAGCGCCTCTCGCGCGACCCGGCCGATGGCGTTGCCGCTGGCCAGCGCCTCCAGGCAGCCGTGGTTGCCGCACGGGCAGCGCGGGCCGCCTTCTGAGACTATGAGGTGGCCGAACTCGCCGCCCAGGCCACCGGCGCCGCGCACCAGGCGCCCGTCGATGATCAGCCCGCCGCCGACGCCGGTGCGCTGCCGGTGGGCGTCGGAGCGGCCGGCGTGGTCGACCTGGACGGCACGGTGCGCTACGCCCCCAACATCGACTGGGCCGACTACCCGCTGCGCGCCGAGCTCGAAGCCCTCCTCGACGTGGCCGTGACCGTCGACAACGACGCCAACGCCGCCGCCTGGGGCGAGTACGCGGCCGGCGCGGCGG
>DASZOD010000253.1:0-6856 GCA_035550935.1 Egibacteraceae bacterium
CGCTGGGCCGCGGCGGAACTACCTCCTGTTTACACCCTCTCGCCGATCAGGCAGTATCGGGGCTCTGGATGGTGCAAGGGGCGCCGTCGGCGCCTACCCGCGTCCGTCGACCGGAGCGCATGCCATGGTCCAGAGCCCCCCGACCCAGACCGCCGGATCGCTGCTTGCTCGCCCGACGCCGACCACTCTGCCCGAGCCCCGGGTCGTTGGGCTGCAGAGCACCCAGAACTTCCGGGACCTGGGCGGCTACCCGACCTTGGACGGCGCCGCGACCCGCCACGGGCTGGTGTACCGGTCGACCTCGCTGTCGGACCTGTCGGCGGCCGACAAGGCGGTGATCCGCGCCCTTGGCCTGGCCGCCTGCATCGACCTGCGTTCGAGCTTCGAGGTCGCGGCCTCCGGACCCGACGACCTGGGCGACCCGGCGGTCCGGGTGGTGCGCTTGCCCGTCCTCGACGTCGACGACGGCGGCGCCTACGCGGAGATGCTGCACGTGCTGCTGCAGCGGCCGCGGCCGGGCGGCTCCGACCTGGGGGCCCTGTACGCCCACATGCTGTCCGAGAGCGCGGGGGTGTTCGCGCGCGCGTTCGAGGTCATCGCCACCCACTTCCCGTCGGTGCACCACTGCACCGCCGGGAAGGACCGCACCGGGCTGCTGTCAGCGCTGCTGCTGCGGGTGGCTCGGGTACCCGACGCGCTGATCGTGTGGGACTGGTCGCGGTCCGTTCCCCTGCCCGCCACCGAGCTGGCGGCCCTGCGCGCCAAGCTGGGAGGGCTGCTGGAGGCCAAGGCCGCCGCCGGCCTGCAGCCGGGGCCGCAGCGCCCGGTGCGGCCCTGCCCTCCGCCGGCGGCCACGCCGATCGAGGAGGCGCTGGTGTACCTGGACCAGCGTTGGGCGGGGGCCGTCGGCTACCTGCTGGCCAGCGGCGTGGACGCCGATCTGATCCGCGACTTCCGTGCCGCGTTCGCGGGCGACGCGCCCGCCGACGTTGCCCGGCGTCCCTCCGCGCCCAGGGGACTGCGCAGCGCCGCCCCGCCCCCGGGCCGGCCCACGCTGGCGTCGTGAGGTGAGCCGGTCGCCCGGTCCGGTCACGTGGTCGCCGGCGGCCAGCTCACGTCGCCGGTGGCGATCGCCCGCACCATGCGGGCCACGCGGACCGTCGGCGCAACGTCGTGCACACGCAGGACCGCGGCTCCCTGCGCCGCGGCCAACGCCGCACAGGCCAGGCTGCCTTCCAAGCGGTCGGAGGGATCGGGGGCGTCGAGTACCGCGCCGATGAAGCTCTTGCGCGACGCTCCCGCCAGCACCGGCCTGCCGAGGCCGCGCAGCTGGCGCAGCGCCCGCAGCAGCTGAAGGTTGTGGTCGGCGGTCTTGGCGAAGCCCAGGCCGGGGTCGACGACGACCTGCTCGGCGACGATGCCCGCCGCCGTGCAGCGCTCCAGGCCGGCGGCGAGGAACTCGTGGACCTCGGCGACGACGTCGTCGTAGACGGCCAGGGACTGCATGTCGCGGGCGCGGCCGCGGGTGTGCATGAGCACGTAGCCGGCCCCTGAGGCGGCCACGACGTCGAGCAGCTCAGGGTCGCGGGCGCCCGACACGTCGTTGACGATCGTGGCTCCGGCAGCCACAGCAGCCTTGGCCACCGCGGACTTCATGGTGTCGATGCTCCTCGGCGCGGGGCTGTCGCGCAGCCGCTCGAGGACCGGCAGCACCCGGCGAAGCTCCTCGTCGACGTCGACCGGCTCGGCTCCGGGGCGCGTGGACTCCCCCCCGACGTCGAGGACGTCCGCGCCTGCGGCGACCAGCCGCCGGGCGTGCCCCACCGCCGTGTCCGGATGGTCCCGCGGGAAGACCAGCCCGCCGTCGGAGAAGGAGGCGGGCGTCACGTTGACCACGCCCATGACCAGCGGGCGCACGTCGGTGGCCAGGCTCCGGCCTCCGGGCAGCAGCAGCGGCGGCGACGGACCGATCCAGGACGAGACCGCCTGACGCAGTGATGCGTCCAGCAGGCGGGCTTCGTCGCCGCCCAGGGCGCGCCCGGCCGCGCGCGCGAGCGCCTGGACGGTGGTGGTGGCCCGGATGCGCTCGCCGACGCGCTCCAGCGTCGCCCCCGACGACGCCCAGGCGGAGCGCAGGCGGTCCGGATCGCTCAGGCCGCTGACGACCAGGCGAACCTGCGCGTCGGCACCCAGAGCGGCTTCCTCGATGCGGACCAGCGGGCCGGGGCTCATGGCTGCCCGCCTCCCTTGCGCGCGGACGTGGCCGGACTCTACTCGCCGGCGCGGACCGGTTGCCGCCAGGCGCGCCCTCGCGCGAGGCCAGGGCGAGGGCGACCGCGCTAGCGGTCGCCGGCGGGCGGGGATCGGGCTAGGGCGAGGGCGACCGCGCCAGCGGTCGCCGGCGGGCGGGGATCCGACTAGCGACGGCGGCCCATGCCGATCAGCATGAGCGCCTCCTCGCGGGTCCGCGGATCCTCGCGCATGGCGCCGCGCACGGCGCTGGTGACCGTCACCGCCCCGGGTTTGCGCACGCCCCGCATGGTCTTGCACAGGTGTTCGGCCTCGATCACCACGATGACCCCCCGTGGCTCGAGGACCTTCATCAGCACGTCGGCGATCTCGGTGGTGACCCGCTCCTGCAGGTTCGGCCGCCGCGACACGAGGTCGACCAGCCGCGCCAGCTTGCTCAGCCCGGTGATCTGACCCCGCTCGTTGGGCAGGTAGCCGACGTGGGCGCTGCCGATGAACGGCAGCAAGTGGTGCTCGCACATGCTGGCGAAGGGCACGTCGCGTTCGATGACGATCTCGTCGTGTCCCTCTTCGAAGACGACGTCGAGGACGTCGGCAGGATCGACTAGCAGGCCGGCGAAGATCTCGTCGAACATGCGCGCGACCCGCTCGGGGGTGGCCCGGATCCCCGGAGCCTGCGGGTCGATGCCTACCCCCTCGAACAGCAGCCGCACCCCTTGGCGGATCTTGTCGTGGTCGAAGCTGCCGCTGGGCACGGCGCCGGTGGTGACCCGGACCCGCGCGTCGCTGTCGGCCACAGGCGAGCGGGCGACGTCGGCAGCGCTGGCGGAGTCGGTCATGAGCAGGCTCCCGGGGTCACGCCCGAAACACCGGCACCGACGGGCCCGCTGCGGGCGCCGGCCCGGCTATTCGTCCGTCGGATGCTGAGGATGCTGCGGAGTGCGGGTCGCTCGGGACACGGCGGCGGGCGCGCGCATCCGGCGCAGCTTCGTCACCACCGCCTTGCCGCTCACGCTGGCAGCCTCGCCGGTCATCAACGGCTTGATCTTGCGCGACGGCCGGGGCTGGACCTTGGCCAGGATGCCAACCAGCTCGTCCTTCTCGACGGTCTCCTTGCGCATGAGCGCGTCGGCGAGCTCCTCGAGCACCTCCCGGTTGGCCACCAGCACCTCGAGGGACTCGTCGTGGGCCTCGTCGATGAGCGCGCGGACCTCCAGGTCGATCTCCACGGCGATCTGGCTGGAGTAGTCGCGCTGGTGACCGAACTCCTTGCCCAGGAACGGCTGGGAGTCCTTTTGGCCGAACGTCATGGGCCCGAGCTTGGCGCTCATCCCGTACTGGGTGACCATGTCGCGGGCGGTCACGGTGGCCCGCGAGATGTCGTCGGCGGCACCGGTGGTGAAGTCTCCGATGGTCAGCTCTTCGGCGACTCGCCCGCCGAGCATCATGGCGAGCTGGTCGATGAGCTCTCCGCGGCTGACCAGGTACTTGTCCTCGGTGGGCAGCGTGAGGGTCCAGCCCAGGGCCCGCCCCCGGGGGATGATCGAGACCTTGTGCACCGGGTCGGCGTGAGGCAGGGCGTGGCCCACGATCGTGTGGCCGCCCTCGTGGTAGGCGATGACCCGCTTCTCGACCTCGCTCATCAGGCGCGTCTTGCGCTCTGGGCCGGCGATGACCCGGTCGATGGCGTCCTCCAGGGCGGCCATGGGGATCTCGCTGCTGCCCTTGCGGGCCGACAGCAGGGCGGCCTCGTTGACCAGGTTGGCCAGGTCCGCGCCGGTGAACCCGGGAGTGCGCCGGGCGATGACGTCGAGGTCGGCGTCGCCGGCCAGCGGCTTGCCCCGCGCGTGGACCTTGAGGATCGCCTGGCGGCCCACCAGGTCCGGGCGGTCCACGACGATCTGGCGGTCGAAACGGCCGGGGCGCAGCAGCGCCGGGTCGAGGATGTCGGGACGGTTGGTGGCGGCGATCAGGATGACGCCGGTCTTGATGTCGAAGCCGTCCATCTCCACGAGCAGCTGGTTCAGGGTCTGCTCGCGCTCGTCGTGACCGCCGCCCATGCCGGCGCCGCGGTGGCGCCCGACCGCGTCGATCTCGTCCATGAAGATGATCGCGGGCGCGTTGGCCTTGGCCTGCTCGAACAGGTCACGCACCCGGCTGGCCCCCACCCCAACGAACATCTCGACGAAGTCCGAGCCCGAGATCGAGAAGAACGGCACGCCGGCCTCGCCGGCGACCGCGCGCGCCAGCAAGGTCTTGCCGGTGCCCGGCGGGCCGAACAGCAGGACCCCCTTGGGGATCTTGGCGCCCATGGCCTGGAACTTGGCGGGGTTCTCGAGGAACTCCTTGATCTCGCGCAGCTCCTCGACGGCCTCCTCGGCGCCGGCGACATCGGCGAACGTCACCTTCGGAGCGTCCTTGTTGACGAGCTTGGCCTTGGCCTTGCCGAAGCCCATCACCCGGCTGCCGCCCCCCTGCATCTGGCTCATCAACAGGAAGAACAGGCCGAACACCAACAGGAACGGCAGCAGCTGCAGGAAGATCGACACCAGCACGTTGCCGGAGCTGACGTCCACGGTCTGCTCGAGCCCCCGGGCACGGGCCTGCTCCAGCAGGCGTCCCAGCTGCTGACCGTCGACCTCGGGGTTGTAGGCGGTGACGAACTCGGTGTCGTCGGCCAGCGTGCCCTCGATGCGCTTGTCGCGCGCGAAGTCGGTGTACTCACGCACCTCGCCGGCCTGCAGCCGGGCGACCAGCTCGTCGAAGCGCAGCTCCTCGGGTTCGTTGGCGTTGCCCAGCGTCGACACCATGGCGAACGACGCCACGAGCAGGAGCGTGATCCAGATGAACGGGCCCCGCAGGAGCCGCTGGAGCTTCATGCCTGACCTTGTCGAGACGGGACGCCGCTCGGGACACGGGCGTTCCCGGCACGCAGCTGTCCGGTCATGGTAGCACCGGGCCCGTTGGCGGAGGCTGGTCGTTGTGGCCGGCTTTGGAGTGCGCCGTGGGGACCGCCCAGTCCCCGCAGACCTCCGGTCGCAGCGTGCCGACGTAGGGCAGGTTGCGGTAGCGCTCGGCGTAGTCCAGCCCGTAGCCGACGACGAACACGTTGGGCACCGAGAAGCCCTGGTAGCGGATCGGCAGCGCGACCTCGGCCCGTGCGGGCTTGCGCAGCAGAGCCAGGATCTCCAGCGACGCCGGCCCCCGGGCGCGCAGGTTGCGCACCAGGTAGTTCAGCGTCAGCCCCGAGTCGACGATGTCCTCGACCACAAGCACGTCCCGCCCGGCGATGTCCAGGTCGAGGTCCTTGAGGATGCGCACGACCCCCGACGTCTGCGTGGCCGAGCCGTAACTGGACACCGCCATGAAGTCGAACTCGACCGGCACCGTCAGGTAGCGCGCCAGGTCGGCCATGAGGATGAAGGCACCCTTCAGCACCCCGACCATGAGGATCCGCCGGGCGGCGTAGTCGCGGTTGATGCGGTCGGCAAGCTCAGCCAGGCGCTGCTGGATCTGCCCCGAGCCGACCAGCACCCGCTCGATGTCGGCGTGCACGTCCATGCGCCCTCCGCGTGACGGGAGCCTGCCCCGGCTCCGGCCAGGCGTACCGCCGGAGGCTACCGAACCGGCGCCAACCACACCCGAGCGTGGGCGGGCGGCGAGGATCCGCCGCAGCCCAGCGCGACGCCCGGCACCCACAGCGGCTGTTCGTGCGCGCTGGCCACGACCGGCACGAGCCCGCGCGCGGCGCGCGGCACGCCGAGGTCGGCGAGCAGGTCGGCGACGCTGCGGCTGCCGTAGGTCAGCCGCATGCGGTCGCCCGGCCGCCGCGACCGCACCGTCAGCCCTCGCGAGCCCTCGACCGGCAGCAACGCCCACGGGCGGCTCGCCGGCCCGCGAGGCTGCCGAGCCCTGGGCGGCAGGGGACCAAGCGGCCCAGGGGGCGGCCCCGGGGGCCCCCCGGGGGCCGACGCGTACGGATGGCCGCCGTCGCCGGCCTCGGCGGCGTGCACGGCGACACCGATCTCGGGCAGCGCCGTGACGCCGGGCACCGTCAGGGCACGGGAGGTCAGGTCCTGCAGGGTGGGCGGGGCGGCCGCCAGCCACCCGCCTCCGGCGGTGACCCAGGTCCCGCCTGGCACGTGCACGGCCTGGCCGGGCCGCAACCCCAGCACGGCGGCGACCGCGTCGGCGGTCAGCCCCTCGAGCCGGCCCCGCACCGCAGCGAGCAGCAGGCGAACGATCCGGGCCGCCAGGGCCGCGGGCAACGCCTCGAGCTCCTGGCTGCGGACGGCGCGCACCGGCCCCCAGGCGACCATCAGCCGGCGGGCGTGCTGGGCAGCGAGGACCTCGAGGGCCTCGGCGTCGTCTCGGGCCAGGTCCGCTAGGCGGCACAGCGTCCCCACCGGGTCACCCGGACCGCCCGACAGCCCGGCCAGCGCCGGCAGTACGCCGCTGCGGGCGCGAGCGCGGCGCTGCCCGGGGTCGCGGTTCGTGGGGTCGCTGACGGCCGCCAGCCCCTCGTCGGCGACGAACGTCCTGACGTCGCCACGGCGCACCCGCAGCAGCGGCCGCACGATCTTCAGTGGCTTGGGCGCCCCCGGAC
>DASZOD010000254.1:0-15351 GCA_035550935.1 Egibacteraceae bacterium
GCCCCGGCCAGGCGCCGCACGCTGCCGGCCCGCCGCTGCACCTCGGCGACCGACGCGTCCGAGACCGCCGCGGGGCCTCCGAACACGACCGCCTCGTCGACGCCGTCCAGGGCCCCGGCGGTCACCGGCGGGACGCGCTCGGGGGCCACCAGCAGCACCGGCGCGGCCTCCGCCGCCCCGTAGTAGCCGGCCATGAGCGCGTCGGGCCAGCCGCGGGCCGGGTCGGGGTGCGAGCCCAGCGCGACCAGCGCTCGCCGCGGCTGGGCGAGGGCCAGGGGCTGGCCCCAGACCCGCTCGGCCACCGCCGCGGCGGTCCCGAACGCGTCCTCGCCGGCGACCCGCTCGACGCGCAGCGCGGCGGCGGCGAGCTCGGCGGCGACCGCGTCGGACAGGACGGTGTCGTCTCCGACGATGGTCACCTCGAGCGCGCCGAGGCGCTCCAGCTCGGCGCGCACCCGCGGGTCGAGCCGGTCGGCCCAGGTCACCAGCACCGGGGCGCCCAGCCCGGCGGCCAACGGCCCGGCCGCGATGGTCTCGGCGTAGCTGCCCGCAGGCGCCAGCACCACCCGGAGAGCCCGGTCGTGGGAGCCCTGGCTGAGGGCGACCGCGGTGCCGACCCGGTCGGGGCCGGCGACCCGGTCCACCGGGTCCAGCCGGGGCGGCCCCGGGTCGCTGGGCACGTCGCCGCGGTCGCGGGCGGCGACCAGCGACGGGTAGGGGTTGATGCGGTTGCCGCCGTAGGGGTCGACGACCCGGTCGTCGCGGATCTCGAAGTGCAGGTGCGTCGGGGTGCGTTCGGCGTTGCCCGAGTCGCCCAGGTAGCCGAGCCACTGGCCGCGGCGCACCGTCACGCCGGCGCGGACGCCGGGGGCGTAGGCCCACTCGGGGCCGCCGGCGCCGTCGTCGGTGCCGGGGTTGTCGTTGTTGAGGTGCACGTAGCGGTAGACGCGGCCGTCGGCACCGCAGACCGTGAGCTGGTAGCCCCATTCGGGCACCGGCTCGTCAGCGCCGGTCTGGGCGCAGATCACGCCGTCCACGGCGGCGTAGGCCTTCCACAGCTTGCCGCCGAACAGGTCGGTGGCCTGGTGGTACCGGGTGCCGTGCCCGCGTGGCTCGTGGTAGTCGTCGTCGAAGGCCACCCGCGGGTCGGCCGGCAACGT
Source organism: Egibacteraceae bacterium (assembly GCA_035550935.1). Lineage (GTDB taxonomy): Bacteria > Actinomycetota > Nitriliruptoria > Euzebyales > Egibacteraceae > DASZOD01. Next base: position 1,161 of record DASZOD010000254.1, read on the forward strand.
GATGTCGACCACGTCGGCGTAGCCGGGCGCCTGAGCACGAGCTGTGGGCACCACCGCGGTCCCGACCAGCCCGGCCAGGGCCAACGCCGCCCGTCGACGCCGCCCGCGCGACGAGATGCTCGCGGTTCGCCCGCCCATGGCCTCCACCCGTCGACTACCCGCTGCACGAAGGTGACGGGCGGTCTACCACGCCGAGGCACGGTCGGCCAGCGCCACGGCCTCCTGGCCGGTGCTCAGTCGGGCAGGAGCGTCAGCGCCGGGCAGTGTCGAGGCTGGACGAGCGAGAAGTCGCGCCGGTCCAACGTCGCGACCTTGGTCTCGGCAAGCTCCTCGCAGACGGTGATGACCGCGGCGTCGACCAGGCCCAGGTCAAGGTTTGCGTAACGACGCTCCAACTCCCCGGCGCGTCGATACCCACTCGCGTCAAGTTCATAGAGGCGATAGGCGCCCCCGGCGAGGTCGTCGAGGAACTGCTCCCACACGTCCAGCCCGAGCAGCTTGCGGCACCAGTAGTCGACCTCCCCCAGCAGCACGGCCGGGACTACGAGGGACTCGTCCAGCCCCTCAACAAGGCCAACACAGCGCTCGTGGGCCGGGTCGTCGGCGTCCATGAGCGCAAGCACGGGCCCGGTGTCCAGGACGAGCGCCATCAACCCCCGCGCAGGAACTCGAACGGCTCGTCCTCGCGTTCGCTCGCGATGCGGGCAGCACCGACTCCGCTGCGCCCGATTCCGAAACGCGGTCGGCGCTGGGCGCGCAGGTTTGCCGCCTCGCGGGCCACCACCTCCCGCAGCAGGGTGGCAAGGGAGATGCCCCGACGGCGTGCTTCGGCGCGCAGGGTCTCCAGGTCGTCCTCGTCCGCCGAGAGGGTCGTCCGTGCGGTCATACGGACGATGCTAGCATCTGATGCGTCCCGCCCGGTCCCTCGTTGTCGGCATCGCACGCCGGCGGCGTCAGCGCAGCAGCGGGCGCAGGAACTTGCCGGTGTAGCTCTCCCCCACCCCGGCGACGTCCTCCGGGGTGCCCTCGGCGACGACCCGGCCGCCCGCCGAGCCGCCCTCGGGGCCGAGGTCGATGATCCAGTCGGCGGTCTTGACCACATCGAGGTCGTGCTCGATGACGACCACGGTGTTGCCCTTGTCCACCAGCCGGTGCAGCACCGCCAGGAGCTTGTTGACGTCGTCGAAGTGCAGGCCGGTGGTGGGCTCGTCGAGGATGTAGACGGTCTGGCCGGTGGCGCGCTTGCGCAGCTCGGCGGCGAGCTTGACCCGCTGTGCCTCACCCCCCGACAGCGTGGTGGCGGGCTGGCCGAGGCGGATGTAGCCCAGGCCCACGTCGTTGAGCGTCTGCAGGTGGCGGGCCAGGACCGGGATGTTGGCGAAGAACCCCAGGGCCTCCTCGGCGGACATGTCGAGGACCTCGCTGACGGTCCTGGCTTTGTAGTGCACCTCGAGCGTCTCGCGGTTGTAGCGCCGGCCCTTGCAGACCTCGCAGGGCACGTAGATGTCGGGCAGGAACTGCATGTCGATGGTGATCGTCCCCTCGCCCGTGCAGGCCTCGCAGCGCCCGCCCTTGACGTTGAAGCTGAAACGCCCGGGCAGGTAGCCACGGACCTTCGCCTCCGGGGTGGCGGCGAACAGCCGGCGGACGTGGTCGAACAGGCCGGTGTAGGTGGCCGGGTTCGACCGTGGGGTGCGCCCGATCGGCGACTGGTCGATGCCGACCACCTTGTCGATCAGGTGCAGCCCGTCGATGCGCCGGTGGCGTCCGGGCGCCACCCTGCTGGCGTACACGTGGCGGGCGAGCGCGGCGTAGAGGATGTCGTTGACCAGGGTCGACTTGCCCGAGCCGGACACGCCGGTGACGGCGACGAACGTGCCCAGCGGGAAGCGCACGGTGAGGTCCTTGAGGTTGTGTTCGCGGGCGCCGCGCACGACCAGCGCCCGGCCCCGCTGAGGCCGTCGGCGGCCGCGCGGCAGGGGGATCTCGCGCCTGCCCGCCAGGTACGCGCCGGTCAACGAGCGCGGGTTGCGCTTCAGCCCCACCAGGTCGCCGCAGTGCACGATCTCGCCGCCGTGCTCGCCGGCGCCCGGGCCGATGTCGACGATGTGGTCGGCGGCCTCGATCGTGGCCACGTCGTGCTCGACGACGATGACGGTGTTGCCGAGGTCCCGCAGGCGCAGCAGCGTCTCGATCAGCCGCTCGTTGTCGCGCTGGTGCAGCCCGATCGACGGCTCGTCGAGCACGTACAGGCAGCCCACCAACCCGGAGCCGATCTGGGTGGCCAGTCGGATCCGTTGCGCCTCGCCGCCGGCGAGGCTGCCCGCGGACCGGTCGAGGGTCAGGTAGTCCAGACCGACGTCGAGCAGGAACCGCAGCCGGGCGCGGATCTCTTTGAGGATGCGCTCGGCGATCATGGTCTCGCGCGGGGACAGCTCGAGGTCGGCGAAGAAACCGTCGGCCTCGGCCACGGACTGGGCGCAGACCTGCGCGATGTTCTTGCCGCCGACCGTCACCGCCAGCGGCAGCGGCCGCAGGCGCGCCCCCCGGCAGGCGCGGCAGGGCACCTGGCGCATGTACTCCTCGATGCGCTGGCGGGTGTGGTCGGAGTCGGTCTCGCCGTGGCGGCGCAGCAGGTGTGGGACGACCCCCTCGAAGCTCGCCAGGTACTCGCGGCGGCGGCCGTAGCGGTTGGTGTAGCGCACCCGCACCCGGTCGTCGCCCCCCAGCCCGTACAGCAGCGCCCGGCGGTGGGCCGGCGCCAGCCGCCGCCAGGGGGTGGCTGGGTCGAAGCCGAGACGCTCGGCGACCGCGCGCAGCAGCTGCTCGTAGTACGTCGACGGCCCGCCGGTCGCCCACGGCAGGAGCACGCCCTCCTCCAGCGACCGGTCGGGGTCGCCGACCACGAGCTCGGGGTCGACCTCCAGGCGGGTGCCCAGCCCCGAGCACACCTCGCAGGCGCCGTAGGGGGTGTTGAACGAGAAGTCCCGCGGCGCGAGCTGGTCGAAGCTCACCCCGCAGTTGGTGCAGGCCAGGTGCTCGGAGAACGTCAGCGTCTCGGCGGCCTGTCCCGGCTCGCGGGGCACGATCTCGACCGCGGCCAGGCCCTCGGCCAGCTGCAGCGCGGTCTCGATCGAGTCGGCCAGACGCCGGCGGATGCCCGGCCTGGCCACCAGCCGATCGACGATCACCTCGATGGTGTGCTGCTCGTAGCGGGCCAGCTTCGGTGGCTGGGCCAGCTCCACCACCTGCGCCGGGTGGGGCCCGGAGGTGATGCGGGCGCGCACGTAGCCGCGCGAGGACAGGTCGGCCAGCAACTTCTCGTAGTTGCCCTTGCGGCCGCGCACCACCGGCGCGAGCACCTGGAAACGGGTGCCCTCGGCGAGCTGCTCGACCTGGTCGATGATCTGCTCGGCGGTCTGGCGCCGGATGGGACGTCCGCAGCGGGGGCAGTGGGGCCGGCCGACCCGGGCGTACAGCAGCCGCAGGTAGTCGTAGACCTCGGTGATCGTGCCGACCGTGGAGCGGGGGTTGCGGGTGGCGCCCTTCTGGTCGATCGAGATCGCCGGCGACAGCCCCTCGATGAAGTCGACGTCGGGCTTGTCCATCTGGCCCAGGAACTGGCGGGCGTAGGCCGACAGCGACTCGACGTAGCGGCGCTGACCCTCGGCGTAGATCGTGTCGAACGCCAGGCTGGACTTGCCCGAGCCCGACAGCCCGGTGAACACCACCAGCGCGTTGCGCGGTAGCTCGACGTCGATGTTCTTCAGGTTGTGCTCGCGAGCGCCCCGGACGAGGAGCGAGTCGCGGCCGTTCGGCTGGCTGCTGGGCACGGGCGCTGCTCCGAGGTGCACGGCAGTCCCACGGCGCGGGGAAGGGGCCGTCGGCCGGCCCGCCGGGTCAGTGTAGCGCCGGGCGCCCCCGGGCAGCGGCCGCCCAGCAGTGCAGCGGCGCTACCGCTCGTAGGTGCCCATCCACTCGCCGCCGGCGAGCTGGCTGCCCTCCAGGGCCGAGCGCAGGTCGTCGGCGGACGCTCCGCCGGCCAGCCCCAAGGGCTGTGAGGCGGCGAACAGCCGGAAGAAGTAGCGGTGCGGGCCGTGGCCCTCGGGCGGCTGCGGCCCGCCGTAGCCCAGGTCGCCGAAGTCGTTGCGGCCCTCCGCCGCCCCGGCCGGCACCTGCCCTTCGCCCAGACCGCTCAGCCCCGGGTCCAGCCCCGCCAGGACCCAGTGCACGAAGGTCCCTCCGGGAGCGTCGGGATCCTCGCACAGCAGGGCCAGCTCGGCCGTGCCGTCGGGGACCCCGGACCACTCCAGCGGCGGGGACAGGTCCTCGCCGTCCTTGGTATGGCGCCTGGGGATGGGCTGTCCTTGGCTGAACGCCGTGCTGCGCAGGTCGATGGTGGCCATGTCGGCGATGCCTCCTGCTCGTGGGGCCGCTGCCGTGCCGGTACCCGCCAGCCCCCGCGGCGGAACTGCGGCGCTGGGTGAGCCACCCGGAACACGGGTAGGGGCTTGAGGACGGGTTGACGGCGACCAACAGGAGGCATCGATGGCCAGCGTGCGGGTGCGCGACCTGAGACAGGCCCTCGAAGCGGTCGACTACCCGGCCGGCAAGGACCAGCTGCTGGCCCGGGCCGAGCACCACTGCGCCGGTGAGGACGTGCTGCGGGCGCTGCGCAGCCTCCCGCCGGTGCGCTACCGCGACCTCGAGGAGGTGGTCCGCTCGGTCGACGTCGAGCTCGGGCCGGGGCCACCGCCCCAGCAGGCCGACCCTGGCCGCAAGCCCGGCGCCGACCGGGTCGCCGAGCGCCTGCGCTAGTCGTCACAGAGGGACTCCCATGGCGACCGGGATCGTCAGCTACTACGACGACAACATCGGCCAGGGTCGCATCGAGACGTCCAGCGGCCACTTCGCGGTGCGCGCCGACGACATGGCCCCCGACGCCCGCACCCAGGGCGCGCGGGTCGACTTCGACGTCGTGCGCGAAGAGCCCCACGACCGGGCGGTGAACGTCCGGCTGCGGCTGGGAACCCGCAACGACCCGAAGCAGCGGCGTTTCGGCGACACCGGCTGACGTGAGCGAGGAGTCGGGCTACAGCGGCCACGTCGAGCCGCGCGGCCCCGCCATCAACCGCACCGTCGACGTGGACGGCGTCAGCGTCCAGGTGCGCAAGTTCTCGGTCGGCTGGATGGACAACAACGTCTACCTGCTGGCCGACCCGGCCACGGGCGAGGGGTTGCTCATCGACGCCGCCGACGACGCCGAGCGCATCCTCGAGGAGGTCGGTGACACCCGGCTGCGGGGCATCGTGACCACCCACGGCCACCGCGACCACTGGCGGGCCCTCGACGCGGTCGCCGAGGCCACGGACGCGCCGGTGTGGCTCCATGGCGACGACGCGGACATGGTGCCCTGGACGGCCGACCGGGCCGCCGAGCACGGCACCCGGATCGGCTTCGGGCAGGCCGAGGTCCGGCTGCTGCACACGCCGGGCCACACCCCCGGCAGCGTCTGCCTGCTGCTCGGCGACACCCACCTGTTCAGCGGCGACACGCTGTTCCCCGGCGGTCCTGGGCGGACAACAAATCAGGAGGAGTTCCAGACGATCATGCGCAGCATCGAGGAGCGCCTGTTCACGCTGCCGGATGAGACCTGGGTCTACCCGGGCCACGGCGACGACACGACCCTCGGCGCCGAGCGCCCCCACCTCCCGGCGTGGCGCGCACGCGGCTGGTAGCGGACACCGCCCCTGCCGATGACCCGCCGACCCCCCGAGCGATTATCGCCACGTTTGCGAACGGCAGAGAACAGAACGGGCGTTCTCCCATGGTTGGGGTCAGCCAAACGTGACCATAATAGTAGTCATGAGTGAAACGCTGCCCCTCGCGGACGTCAAAGCGCGGTTCTCCGAAGTCGTGGACCGCGTGGCCACCACGCACGACCGTGTCGTGGTGACCCGGAACGGCCGGCCAGCCGCGGTCCTTATCAGTCCCGACGAGCTGGAAGCCCTGGAGGAGACCCTTGCGATCCTCTCCGACCCGGACGCGCGCGTCCGCTTGGACGAGGCCCGCCAGGCGGCGGCCGAGGGTGACACCGTCAGCGAGGACCAGTTGCGGGCCTTGCTTGCCGAGCTCCGCCAACGAGTCAGTTGAGCGAGGAGCGTCGGTCGTCGGTCCAGATGGCCCGGCCGGCAGAACGGCGTCTGACCCGTCTACCTGAGAAGATCGCAACCGCCGTCCTCGAGTTCATCCTCGGCCCGCTCCTGGAGAACCCGCAGCGCGTCGGCGCCCCGCTACGGGGGGAGCTCGAAGGCCTTCATGCGGCGCGGGTTGGCGCCTACCGCGTGGGCTACGAGATCGACGAGCGACAGCGCGTCATCACAATCCTGGACGTGGACCACCGCGCAGACGTCTATCGGCCGCGCTAACCACTTGTGCTGGACCCGCCCAGATGGCCCGAGCGGGCTCGCTCCCGATCCGAACGCAACCGGCGTTCTCTTCCGCCCAGGCCACAACGCCCGAGAGATGCTCATTCATCCGCGCTGGGCCTTCATCGGCGCATGGCCTCGACACGGTCACGCCCGCCCGAAGTGGATGGTAACCCGCCCGTTATGACCCGACGCCCACACCTTCCCCAGCGGGCCGGGCAACACCTTCGTCGACCCCGACGCGTTCGCGCCCATCATGCGGTCACTGCGGGAGCGGGTGTTCGCCCTGGACGACGCGACGTGGATGTACCCGGGCCACGGCGACGACACGACCCTCGGCACCGAGCGCCCCCACCTCCCGGCGTGGCACGCACGCGGCTGGTAGCAAACACCGCTGCCGATGACCCGCCGACCCCCCCGAGCGATTATCGCCACGCTTGCAAACGGCAGAGAACGGCGGTACCTCGCGGTGTGTTCTGACGCCAATGGGTATGCTGGCATACATGAAGCGGACGACTGTGAAACTGCCGGAAGACCTGGATGCCCTGCTGCGCCACGAGGCCGCGCGGCGTGGCGTGACGATCTCCGAGCTGACCCGCGAAGCGATCGAGCAGCACCTTCAGGTCACGCCTGGCCGCAGGCGGCTGATGGCAGCCGGCGCCGGCCATAGCGGGCGCCACGACATCTCCGAGCGCATCGAGGAGATCTTGACCACGGAGGTCGCATCAGCGCGCTGATCGTCGACGCAGGACCGCTGTATGCCTACGTCGACGCTGACGACCAGCACCACCAGGCCAGCCTGCGACTGCTCGAGAGTCACCCCGGGCCGCTGATCGTGCCCACGCTGGTCGTCGCCGAGGTCACCTACCTCATCGGCACGCGCCTGGGCGCCAACGCCGAGGTGCGGTTCCTGGGAGACCTGGCAGCCGGCACGTTCACGGTGGAAGGCGTGGTCCCCGGCGACTGGCTTCGGATCGCGGAGCTGGTCGGCGCATACCGGGATCTACCGCTGGGCACGGTTGATGCATCGGTGGTCGCCCTCTGCGAACGACTCACGATCGAACAACTGGCGACGTTCGACCTCCGCCACTTCACCGTCGTTCGCCCCCGGCATGTACCGGCACTCTCGATCGTGACCGACTGGTCACCGTGACGTGGCCGGCGTTGACTATCGCTTCACGTCCCGGAGGACAGTGAGTCGTTCGGAAACCGTCTAGCCTGGCGGGTCCTGCATGCGCGAGAAGTACTGCTCGAAGAAAATGCGTGCCACGAGCGCCTTGCGGCTGCGCACCCCGACCTTCTCGAACACCTCCTTGAGGTGGTCCTGCACGGTGTAGGGGGAAATGAACAGCCGTTCAGCGATCTCCGCGGTGGACAGGCCCTGTAGCACGCACAGGGTCACGGCCTGCTCGCGGCCTGACAGCCCGTACGCCTCCAGCAGCAGCGGGGTGATGTCGGGGGCGCGGGCTGGCTCGATGATCACGGCCGCGCCGCGCCGTCGCCCCTGCAGCCGGGTGCCGTGCAGGATCAGCCAGCGCCCCGCCCTGCTGGGCACCCGCGCGTGCACAGGTCCGTGATCGGGGTCGCCCGCGGCGGCGCGACGGGCGCGCTCGGCCACGGCGTAGACCACCTCAGGCAGGACCTCTCCCGTCGGCTGGCCGGGGTCGACGAGCTGGCCGAGCCAGTGGGAGGCCATCGGGTTGACGGCCTCGACCATGCCATCGTCGTCGAGGAGAATCAGCCCTGGGCTGTCCGGCCCGTCCACACCATCGATCGCGCGCAGGACCAGCGCGGTGCGCATGCCCTCGGCCATGTCCCGAGAGATCCGGTGGAAGAAGTCGCGGTCGCCCTCCTCGAACGACGGCTGATCCGGCGTGCGGAACAGCGCCACCGAGCCCCAGCAGGCATCGTCGGCGACGAACGCCGCCCGCAGCTCGCCGTCGAGCCCGAAGGGGCGGATGAGCTCGCGGTAGCGGGCGCTATGCTCGGGGCGGCCGCCGGTGGCATCGGCGAGCACGCCCGCTTTGCCGGCGCTGCGGGCGAGCTCGGCGAACTTGTTGTAGTCCTCCTCGTTGTACTCGTTGTTCGCCACGCCGAGGTTGACCGCGCGCCGCCGCTCGTCGTCGTGCGCCAGGTCGTCGTTGATGTGACCGGTTAGCAGGTGCGTGGCCGGGTCGATCGTGAAGAAGCAGGCCGCGCCCTCGAACGCCGTCACCCGGCGGAACTGCTCCTGGGCGCACTCCAGGAACGTGAACAGGTCCAGTCCCTGATGGGCCAGGCGGACCACCTCCTGCTGCGCCCGTTCCGCCACGTCCCGCATGGGGTGATCGTAAGCCCGCCGGTCAACGCCGGGGAAGCGGCTACCCGGCCCCGTCCCTGGCGAAGGGCGGCCCCACGATCCTCGTCCCGAAGCGGGCGGCCAGCGCCGCCATCTGCTCGGGGTCCGGCGCGTCCTCGAGCGGGGGTGGGATGGTCCTGCTCACCGCGGGCTCGCCGATCTCCCGGAACAGCCCCTCGTGCCCGACACCGCCGGTGAACAGCAGCAGCATGCGGCCGTCGGCCTCGAACCGGAAGGCGTGGTCCACCCCCGGGGGGACCCATACGAAGGCACCCTGCTCGGCCGGCACCTCCTGCTCCCCGACCAGCACGGTGACCGCCCCGTCGGCGACATAGAACGCCTCGGTCTCGGCGTCGTGATGGTGCACCGGGATGGCCATCCCGTCCCGCGCCCGCACCTCGACGGCGGTGTAGCCGCCACCCACCTGCTCGGCAAGGGCCCGGTACGTGTACAGACCGCCCAGGATCCAGTACGCCTCACCGTCGTCAGGGCTCACCCAGAACGGAGTCTGATCGGAAGACATCGCGACCTCGCCTTCGGTTGCCTCGCACTGGTCGTCAAAGTACGGCGTGGCGGTGACTGAAGCGATCCCAGGAACCTGGGATTTCTTGAGCGATCGTGACGATGGCCTCGACACGGTCACGCCCGACCGTAGTGGATGGTGACCCCGCCCGATATGACCCGACGCTTACACCTTCCCCGGCCGGCCGGGCAACACCTTCGGCGACCCCGACGCGTTCGCACGCATCATGCGGTCACTGCGTGAGCGGGTGCTCGCCCTGGACAACGCGACCTGGGTGTACCCGGGCCACGGCGACGACACCACCATCGGCACCGAGCGACCGGACCTGGACGAGTCGGAGGCCCGCGGCTGGTGAGGCCGGCGCCGCCGGTCCCTCAGACCGTGTCGCAGGCGGCGAGCATGAGCATCGGCTCGCTTGAGCGCCCGCCGGTGAAGCCGCAGGGATCGTCCTGGGACACCGACCAGCCGGCGCCTCGCAGCCCGTTGCGCACGGTCGACCAGCGCGTCTTGCTCTTCGGCACGCTGTTCTCCACGACGTACAGTGCCGCCGCGCCGGCCCCGTGCGGGCTGGCCATCGACGTGCCGCTGATGGTGTTGTAGCCGCCACTCAGCCAGGTCGAGGTGATGCACACCCCCGGGGCGGCCAGGTCCACGACCGAGCCGAAGTTGCTGAAGTCGGCGAAGGTGTCGTCGACGTCGCTGCGGCAGGTCGCCGCCGCCGCGCCGCCGGCGCTGCCGTCGAAGTCGGCCATGGCCGACACCGCGATGACCTGCGGGTGGTTGGCCGGGCTGAACGTCGCCGCGTCCTTGGCGCTGTTGCCGGCCGCGACGACGTACACCACCCCGGCGTCGGTCGAGCGGGTGATCGCCTCGTCCATGGCCGTGCTAGTGCACTCGCAGCCCAGGCTCATGTTCGCCACCTCGATTGTGGACGCGTTCGCGGTGACCCAGTCGATGCCGGCGACGATCCACGAGATGTAGCCGCTGCCGTTGTTGCCGAGCACGCGCACGCCCCACAGCCGCGCGCCGGGCGCCACGCCGACCACGCCGCCGCCGTAGTCGAGGGCGCCGACGGCCCCGGCGACGTGGGTGCCGTGGCCGTTGCCGTCGTCGAAGCCGCCGTTGGTGCACTTCTTCTTGAACGGGCTGCCGCCGGCGCAGTTGACGCCGCCGGCGACGTTGAGGTCGGGGTGGTCGGGGTCGATGCCGGTGTCGATGATCGCCACGTCCACGTTCACCCGGACGTCGTCGGCGCCGTCGATGTCGGCGCTGGGCTTCTTGTCGCCTTCGATCCGGTCCACGCCGGTGGGCAGCTCGCCGTAGGCGCTGGCGACCTGGTCGAGTTCGACGGAGGCGACGCGGCGGTCGCGGGCGATGCCGTGGCGCGCCCCGGCGGGCATCTCGGCGGCGTAGCCGCGCAGCGCATGCTCGTACACCGCGCGGATATCGCCCCCGTAGCGGCGCTCGTGCTCGCGGGCCACGGCGTGGGGATCGCGCACCCGGGCCTCGTCGAACACCACGATGACGCGCTCGCGATCGTGGTTATCGGCCACGGCGGCGGAGGGCGCGGCAAGGGCGGCGAGGACGAGCAGCGCGACCAGGACAGGCAGACGCCTCGCCGGTATCAAGCTGTCCTCCCCCGCCGCGACGGCGCCGTCGGCCGCTCCTCCGCCGGATCGTAGGGATTTCGGCCAACGGCACGCAAGAGGTAGCCCGCAGACCGGCACCGACCTGTCGTCAGACGGCGTCAGGCGGTGTCGCAGGCGCCCAGCATGAGCATGCGCTCGCCGGAGCGCCCGGCGCTGAACCCGCAGGGGTCGCTCTGGGGCACCGACCAGCCGGACCCGGTCAGGCCGCTGCGGACCGTCGACCAGCGGGTGGGGCTGCGGGACACGCCGTTGGCGACCACGTAGAGGGCGGCGGCGCCAGCGCCGTGCGGGCTGGCCATCGACGTGCCGCTGAACGTGGCGTAGCCGCCGGCCAGCCAGGTGGAGGTGATGCACACCCCCGGGGCGGCCAGGTCCACCACCGAGCCGTAGTTGCTGAAGTCGGCGAAGCTGTCGTCGACGTCGCTGCGGCAGGTGGCGGCGGCCCCGCCGCCGGCCCTGCCGTCGAAGTCGGCCATGGCCGACACAGCGATCACCCGCGGGTGGTTGGCCGGGCTGAAATCCTTGGCGTTGTCCGCGCTGTTGCCCGCGGCGACCGTGTACACCAACCCCGCCTCGGCGGAGCGGGTGATGGCGTCGTTCAGGGCCCGGCTGGCGCACTCGCAGCCCAGGCTCATGTTCGCCACTTCGATGGTCTTTGCCCTGGCGGTCACCCAGTCGATGCCGGCCACGACCTGGGAGATGAACCCCGCCCCGGCCGCGTCGAGGACCTTCACCGCCCACAGCCGCGCCCCTGGGGCGACCCCGACCACGCCCGCGCCGTTGTCGATGGCCGCGGCGCTGCCCGCCACGTGGGTGCCATGGCCGTTGTCGTCGTCGTAGCCGCCGTTGCGGCAGCTGGGAAACAGCCCCAGCAGGCTTGTGCAGCGAGCACCGCCGACCACGTTCAGTTCGTGGTGAGGCCCGCTGCCGGTGTCGATGATGGCCACGTCGACGTCGACGCGCTCGTCGGCGCCGTCGAGGTCGGCGGTCGGGTGCTTGTCGGCCTCGACCCGGTCGACCCCGGTGGGCACCTCGCCGAACACGGTGGCCACCTGGTCCAGCTCGACGTAGGCCACCCGGCGGTCGCGGGCGATGCCCTGGCGCGCCCCGGCGGGCATCTCGGCGGCGTAGCCGCGCAGCGCGTGCTCGTACACCGCGCGAATCTCGCCCCCGTAGCGGCGCTCGTGCTCGCGGGCCACGGCGTGGGGATCGCGCACCCGGGCGTCGTCGAACACCACGATGAGGCGCTCGCGGTCGTGGTTGGCGGCCGCAGCGGCGCCGGCCGGCAGGGGCAGGACGGCGGCCAGCGTCAGGCAGACGCACAAGGCACGGCGGAGCAAGGCAGGTTTCAAGGCGACCTCTCCCGCTGGGGCGGTCGGGTGGCGATCCCGACCCTGCGCGCAGCATAAGAAAACCCCTAAAGAACCACCAGGGGAACTTTAGTTATTTTTCGGGGGATCCGACCGTCCCCGGTGCGATGCGGGGACCCTAGGGCCTGGCTAGCGCAGCGCCTCGGTCATGGCCCGCAGCTCACGCTTGAGGTCGGCGATCTCGTCGCGCAGCCGCGCCGCGTACTCGAAGCGCAGCGCGGCCGCGGCCTCGTGCATCTCGTCGGTCAGGGTCTGCACGAGCCTGACCAGCTCCTCCTGGGGCAGCTCGGCGGTGGTCGGCAGCGCCTCGGCGCCGGCCCGCCGGCGCCGTGCGCGCAGGGAGGGCGCCGCTGCCTGGTAGGCGACGCCGGCCTCGGCGGCGCGGGCGGCCTGGATGATGTCGCCCACCTTCTTGCGGATGGTCTGGGGGTCGATGCCGTGTTCGGCGTTGAAGGCCAGCTGCAGCCGCCGGCGCCGGTTCGTCTCGTCGATGGCCCGCCGCATCGAGTCGGTGAGGTGGTCGGCGTACATCACGACCTGCCCGTGGACGTTGCGGGCCGCACGACCGATCGTCTGCACCAGCGAGGTCTCCGAGCGCAGGAATCCCTCCTTGTCGGCGTCGAGGATCGCCACCAGCGACACCTCGGGCAGGTCCAGGCCCTCGCGCAGAAGGTTGATGCCGACCAGCGCGTCGAACTCTCCCAGGCGCAGCTCCCGCAGGATCTGGATGCGCTGCACGGTGTCGATCTCCGAGTGCAGGTAGCGCACCCGCACGCCGGACTCCAGCAGGTAGTCGGTCAGGTCCTCGGCCATCTTCTTCGTCAGCGTGGTCACCAGCACCCGTTCGCCACGTTCGCCCCGACCCCGGATCTCTCCGATGAGGTCGTCGATCTGGCCCTTGGTGGGGCGCACCATCACCTCCGGGTCGACCAGCCCGGTGGGACGGATCACCTGCTCGACGACGGTGGTGGCGGCCCGGCGCTCGAAGGGCCCCGGCGTGGCCGACACGTGCAGCGTCTGGCCGGTTCGGGCCCGAAACTCCTCGAAGGTCAGCGGCCGGTTGTCCAGGGCGCTGGGCAGGCGGAAGCCGTGCTCGACCAGCACCCGCTTGCGCGACAGGTCACCCTCGTACATGCCGCCGATCTGCGGCACGGTCACGTGGGACTCGTCGACGATGAGCAGGAAGTCGTCGGGGAAGTAGTCCAACAGCGTGTGGGGGGCCTGGCCCGGCTGGCGGCTGTCGATGTGGCGGGAGTAGTTCTCGATGCCCGAGCAGAAGCCGACCTCGCGCAGCATCTCCAGGTCGAACTGGGTGCGCATGCGCAGCCGCTGGGCCTCCAGCAGCTTGCGGTCGTCTTCCAGCTCGGCCAGCCGCTCGGCCAGCTCGGCCTCGATGGTCGCAACCGCCCGGCGCATGCGCTCGGCGCTGGCGACGTAGTGCGAGTTGGGGAACACCCAGGCCTCGCCGACCTCGGCCACCAGCTCGCCGGTCAGAGGGTCCAGGCGGGTGATGCGGTCGACGGTGTCGCCGAAGAACTCGACCCGGTAGGCCAGCTCGGCGTCCGCGGGGTGCACCTCCAGCGTGTCGCCGCGGACGCGGAACTTGCCGCGCACCAGGTTGAGCTCGTTGCGCTCGTACTGCAGGTCGACCAGCTTGCGCAGCACGCCGTCGAAGTCGCTGTCGCGGCCCTGTTCGAGCACGAGGACGTGGTTGCGGTATTCCTCTGGGGAGCCCAGGCCGAAGATGCACGAGACGCTGGCGACGATCAGCACGTCGCGACGGGTCAGCAGGGCCATGGTCGCCCGGTGGCGCAGGCGCTCGATCTCGTCATTGACCGACGAGTCCTTCTCGATGTAGGTGTCGGTCGAGGGGAGGTAGGCCT
>DASZOD010000255.1:0-10808 GCA_035550935.1 Egibacteraceae bacterium
CTGGACAGGTGCGTGTCTGGTGGCGACCTCCAGGCACCGCGTGTCGTGTCGGCCCTCCGGGTCTGCCGGACGGACGGCGCTGGCGCATCCAGCAGATGAGAGGGGAGCGTTGGGCCTGCGCAGCGACCGGTCCCAGCCAACCCACAGCTGCCGTGCTCAGGGTTCGGCCGGCGCGTCCTTCGGCGACGTGCCCACGCGGACTGCCTGCACTGACTCGCAAGGAAGGTGACTGCCACCGTGCCACAGATCGTCGAGGAGATGCCGCTGCACGATCACGTGCAGCTCTATCTGCGTGAGATGGCTCGTACCGCACTGCTGACGGCCGAAGAAGAGGTCGACCTGGCCAAGCGCTACGAGGCCGGGTTGGAGGCCGAGCGGCTGTTGGGCGAGAAGCGACGGCTGGCCCCGACCCGCCGGCGCCAGCTGCACGAGGTTGACCGCGACGGCCGGCGGGCCAAGGACCGCCTGGTGCAGGCCAACCTGCGGCTGGTGGTGTCGGTGGCAAAGCGCTACCAGGGCCAGGGGCTGCCGCTGCTGGATCTCATCCAGGAGGGCAACCTGGGGCTGCTGCGGGCGGTGGAGAAGTTCGACTACCGCCGCGGCTACAAGTTCTCCACCTACGCCACGTGGTGGATCCGTCAGGCGGTGGGCCGTGGGGTGGCCGACAAGGGCCGGACCATTCGTCTGCCGGTGCACATGATGGAGCGGGTGCGCCGGGCGCTGTCGATGCAGCGCGACCTGGCCGAGGCTTTGGGCCGCGAGCCGTCCATCGAGGAGCTGGCCGAGGAGCTGGGCGAGGACGTCACCATCGTCGAGGAGCTGTTGACCTACGCTCGCACGCCGACGTCGCTGGAGACGCCGGTGGGCGAGGACGGCGACGCCGAGCTGGGGGACTTCATCGAGGACCGCAACGCCGACGACCCGCTGGAGATGGCGGCCAAGGGCATGGCCCGCCGAGAGCTGCTGGACGTGGTGGCGGGGCTGCCCGAGCGCGAGCGCATCATCTTGGAGCTGCGCTTCGGGCTGTTGGACGGCGAGGCTCGTACGCTCGACGACGTGGGCCGCTACTTCGGGTTGACCCGCGAGCGCATCCGCCAACTCGAGGCCCGGGCCCTGTCCAAGCTGCGCCACCCCTCACGGGGACGCGCGCTCAGCGACACCGCCGCCTAGTCCCTGGTAGGGGAGGGCGCGGCGGCCTGGCCGGGGACCGCCATGGATCTGGTCCGTGCCGCCGGTGGGGTGCTGTGGCGCAGGTCCGAGCCGGGCGGCGTCGAGGTCGCCGTGATCCACCGTCCCCGCCACGACGACTGGACGCTGCCGAAGGGCAAGCTGGAACCCGGCGAGGGCGAGCTGGAGGCGGCCCTGCGGGAGGTCCGGGAGGAGACCGGCTACCAGGCCCGCCCCGGGCGCTGCCTGGGCGAGATCGCCTACCGCCACAGCAGCCGCGGCCGCAGACGGACGAAGGTCGTGCGCTTCTGGGCGATGGAAGTCGCCGAGGGAGGGTTCCGGCCAGGCACCGAGGTCGACGAGCTGCGCTGGCTGGCCCCAGGCGATGCTGGCCGACTGTTGTCCCACGAGCACGAGCGTGACGTCCTGCGGCGATTCCTGCGGGTGGCCGCGTGACATGTGCACCGGGGCCGCCCGGCGGCACGCCGCGTCTGGCTGCAAGCTGCCTACGATTCGTCGGCCGTGGACGCGGTCGGCTTGGTCCAGGGCCTACTGACGACCGCGCAGCGGGTGGTCGATCGGGGTCTCGACGACGACCAGGGGCAGCCCGTCGGGGTCGTGCACGGTCATCTCGATGAGGCCCCAGGGCATGCGTCGCGGCTCGTCGACGATGTCCACGCCGTTGGCCCCCAGCTCCTCGCGTGCGGCGCGGGCGTCGGCGACCTGCAGCCACAGACGCACCCCGGCCGGCGGCTCACCGTCGGAGGCCGGGGTGCGCTCGGCGAGCTCGAGGTAGCCGCCGCCGAGGAAGTAGACGATGCCTCGGTGGGGAGGATGCCCCCACTCCCGGTAGCGCACCAGCCCCAGGCGCCGCTCGTAGAAGTCGACCGCGGCGGCGAAGTCCGACGGTCGTAGCAGGACCCGGGACTGCAGGACGTGCACGGCGCTGGTGCTCCAAGGCCGAGAGCGGTCGCGCCACCAGGCTAGTGGTCATGGCCCCTGGCGGGGCCACCTCGGAGCGCTGAAACTGGACGAAACATCCCGTGACCGTTGCCCTCACGATGACCGCGGAGGGATCCAGGCCGCGCGAGCTTGCTGTGTTGGCCCATGCTCGCAGGTCAGTCAGCTGCGCGTCCAGGGCGGAGGACGGCGGATGTGGTGCTTTCCGCTGGCCCGCCGCCGCGCGCCCTCAGCAGGCGTCGGTGTCCTCGGATGACCGTGTGGGATCGCCGCCGCAGCGGCTGGCTCGACGTCGCCATCGTGGCGAAGGCCAACGTCCATGGACCGACCTCCGGGGCCTTCGAGGCCATGTCCACCCCAGCCGAACTCCGCGGGAGCAGGGTGCCGGCACAATGGCCCGGTGTTGCGCGCCCTGTGCCTGGACCTCATGGACACCGTCGTCCATGACCCCTATCCGGAGGCCCTGCGAGCGGCCACGGGGTTGGACCTGGCGTCGGTCCGCCGGCTCAGGGACCCGGCGGTGTGGCCGGCCTTCGAGATCGGCGCGATCGACGAGACGCAGTTCGCCGCACGGTACTTCGCCGCACCTGACGGCCCGCACCGGTTCGACCTGCAGGCGTTCAACGCGATCCGCCGCGGCGGCTACCGGTTCGTGCCGGGCATGGCCGAGCTGCTCGACGCGCTGGCGGGACGCGTCGAGCGTTACGCCGCCAGCAACTATCCCGTGTGGATCGAGGACCTCCGGCGGGCCCTGGCCCTCGACCGATGCTTCGAGGGCATCTACGCCAGCCACCGGCTGGGGGTGCGCAAACCCCATCCGGCGTTCTACCGGCGGCTGCTCGACGCCATCGGGCACCGCCCGGGGTCCTGCCTGTTCGTCGACGACCGCTCCGCGAACTGCCGTGGCGCCGCAGCGGCGGGCATGAGCACGCACCTGTTCGACGGCGCACCGGGCCTGCGGCGGCGCCTGCGGTGCGAAGGGATCCTTCCCTGACTCGTGCCGGAATGGACCGCAGTCCAAGCCTGGACACCGTCCGGGCGACGCCATAGGGTGCGACCCTGCGGTGACCGAGTTGGTGGTGCGGCCTCTGGCGGCAGCCTTCCTGCAGGTGGGCGTGTGGGTGGCGCTCATGCTGCTGCTGTCCGGCTATGCCCAGTGGCGCAGCGAGGGCTGGCCCGATCCCGATCGGGCCCGGCCAGGCGCCATGGCCACCTTCTGGGTGCTGGTGGGCGCCGGCCTCCTGGTGTCGGTGCCGGTGGTGTTCCGCGTGGTACCCGAGGAGGCTTTGGCCCGCGCCGCCGGCGGCGTCAACCTGTACCTGGTGGTCGGCGTGCTGGGCACGCTGGCGGCGTTGCTGCTCTCGCCACCGGCAGGACCGCCGAGCCTGACGGGCCGCTGGACGCCACCTGGAAGTCGGGCTCGCCGCTGGGCGCGCTGCTGCGCCCCAACGCCCGGGAGACCGCCTTCGTGACGGTCTGGGTGGCGTACCTGGGCTACACCTGGGCCGTGGCCCTCACCGGGGCGGACGTCTCGCGCCTGCAGTCGATCGGGTTGCTCGGCGTCGTGGCCGGCGCCCTGGTCGGTCTCGTCCCCGGCTGTGCTCCTCAGATCGTGCTCACCGGCCTGTACGTCCAGGGGGCGCTGCCGTTCCCGACGCTGCTGGCGAACGCGCTGTCCCAGGACGGCGCCGCGCTGTTCCCGCTGCTGGCCACCCGGGACCGCCCCGCCCTGCTGGCCAGCGTCGTGACGCTGGTGCCAGCCCTGGTCGCCGGCAGCGTCGCGCTGCTCGTCAGCGGCTCCACCTAGACTTGTCCGAGCATGAGGCGCTACCGGCTCGCGGTGATCGGCGGCGACGGCGTCGGTCCGGAGGTGACCGCCGAGGCGCTCAAGGCCCTGGCCGCCGCCGCCGAGCGTTTCGGCTTCGCGCTGCACACGACCGACTACGACCTGGGCGCTCGCCGCTGGCTTGCCACCGGGGAGGTCCTGCCCGCCAGCGTCGAGGAGGAGCTACGGCGCCACGACGCCATCCTGCTGGGCGCGGTCGGAGCACCCGACGTCCCGCCCGGCGTCCTCGAACGGGGTCTGCTGCTGCGACTGCGCTTCGCCTTCGACCTCTACGTCAACCTGCGGCCGGTCAAGCTCCTGCCCGGCGTCCGCTCACCGGTGGCCGGGCTCACCCCGGGGCGCTGCGACCTCGTCGTGGTCCGCGAGAACATCGAGGGCGTGTACGCCGGCGCGGGCGGGGCGCTGTACCGGGGCACCGCCTGGGAGGTGGCCACCCAGGAGTCGCTGAACACCCGACGCGGCGTCGAGCGGGTGGTACGCCACGCGTTCGGGCGCGCCGCCGGCCGCCGGAGGCGCCTCAGCCTGTGCCACAAGACGAACGTGCTGACCTACGCGGGGGACCTGTGGCAGCGCACGGTCGACGAGGTCGCCCCCGACCACCCAAGCGTCGCCGTCGACTACGTCCACGTCGACGCCGCCTGTCTGTACCTGGTCACCCAGCCGGAGCGCTTCGACGTCGTCGTCACCGACAACCTGTTCGGCGACATCCTCACCGACGTCGGGGCGGCGGTGCAGGGCGGCCTGGGGCTGGCCGCCAGCGCCAACCTCAACCCGGAGCGGACCGCCCCCAGCATGTTCGAGCCGGTGCACGGCTCGGCGCCAGACATCGCCGGCAAGGGCCAGGCCAACCCGGTGGCCGCGGTGCTGTCGGCGGCGTTGTGTTTGGAGCACCTCGGCGAAGCGGAGGCGGCCGCGGCGCTGGAGGCCGCGGTGGCGGGCCTGGTCGCTGCCACCGGGACTCCCGGCATGGGATACTCCACCCAGCAGGTCGGCGACCTGATCGCCGCGGGGGTGGCGGGCGCCGCCGCATAGCTCTGGTCGAGCCGGCTGACAAGGAGGCTGCGAGATGCCGATCCCGGAGCTGTCGAAGATCTGGATGGACGGCGAGCTCGTCGACTGGCGGGAGGCGACCGTCCACCTGTTGACCCCGACGCTGCACTACGGCTGGGGCGTCTTCGACAGCATCCGCGCCTACGAGACCGACCGGGGGCCGGCGCTGTTTCAGCACCGGGCGCACATGGAGCGGCTGCACCGCTCCGCTCGGATCCTCCAGATGGAGATCCCCTACACGGTCGATGAGCTCATGGAGGCCACCCGCGGGCTCATCCGCGTCAACGGCTCCAAGTCGTGCTACATCCGCCCGATCGCCTACCTGGGCTACGGCGAGATGGGCCTCAACCCGCTACCCAGCCCCGTCCACGTGGCCATCGCGGGTTGGCCCTGGGGCACGTACCTGGGCGACGAGGGTCTGCTCAACGGCGTCAAGGCGAAGGTCTCGTCGTGGGTGCGCATCGGCACCAACATGATCCCGACCGGAGCGAAGGCCTGCGGCGTCTACATCAACTCGTCGCTGGCCAAGGTCGAGGCGCTCAAGGCTGGCTACGACGAGGCCCTGCTGCTCAACGAGCACGGCCGCGTCGCCGAGGGCTCGGGCGAGAACGTCTTCCTCGTCAAGGACGGCGTGCTGCTGACCCCGCCCCTGAGCGAGGGGGTCCTGCGGGGCATCACCCGGGACGCCGTCATCCGCTTCGCCCGGGACCTGGAGATCCCGTTCCGGGAGAGCACTCTGCTGCGCCAGGACCTGTACCTGGCCGACGAGGCCTTCTACACGGGCACCGCCGCAGAGGTCGTGCCCATCCGCAGCGTCGACGACCGCGAGATCGGCGCGCCCGGCCCGATCACCAAACAGCTGCAGGACCTGTTCTTCGCTGTGGTGAAGGGCAAGGACGACCGCTACAAGCACATGCTCGACTACGTCGACGGCTGAGCCGGCCCCGGCTGGGCGCTGCGGATCGCCGCCGCGCCGCAGCGGGCGACAACGGCGCCGCCGGCCGCCAGCAGGACGTCGCCGGCGCTGAAGACGTTGCTCAGCGGCCACGCCGCCGGCAGCGCCAGGACGTCGCCGAGCAGCAGCAGGCGGGGAGAAGCCAGTACGCCTGAGTTGTGGAACTGCCCGGCCTGGGCCTCGATCCCAGCTGTGGCCACCGCCCACTCCGACGCGGGCATCACCCCGCCGTTGGCCGCGATGGCGACAACGTTCAGCCCTGCCCCCACAGCGATCAGCCACATGCCCGGCAGGCGGCGGTTGGCGGCCAACGCCCAGGCGGCCAGAAGGTAGGAGCCCAGATGGGCCGCCGCCCGCAGCGTGCTCGGCGGACCCGACAGCACCGACGACAGGCCCAGCTGCAGCCCCAGAGCGGCCACCAGCGCCCAACCGCAGCGCCAGGGCAGGACGGCCTCGGCCGCCCGTCGCCGTCCCGTGGACGGCGGCGCAGGAAGACCCGGGCCCACAGCCACAAGCAGCAGCATCCTCGCCTCCAGTCGCGGCCTGCTCGGCCCGTGAGCTATCGGCATCCTCAAGACTGGCTTGACCCGCGAAACCGCGGTTCGGGACTCAAGTCCGGGCCGGCCGAGCCGACAAACGAGCCTTGTCGGCCGCCGATAGCCGGCGGCCCGGTCGAGGAGGCCACGACGATGAAGCTGCGGATCCTGAGGACCACCTACCTGGTTGCGATGCTCGCCATCGCCCTGTACGTGCTCGGCGCTCCCTACAAGTGGTAGCCGCGGCGGCCTTTCGCCTCGGGCAGCGCGGTAGGGCGCAAGGTCGGCTACATATCGGGCTATGCCCGCTTTTCTGGCAAACTGAGGGCGGCGCCTCGGGCCGCATCTGACGGTCGCCCGAGTCGGGTCGCGCACCCTGGGGCCCAGAGGTGCGCGTGCGAGTCCGAAAACCGCGAGCAGGCGACGCCTACGTGGCCGCAGTGGTGACGGCCGGGTTGGCCGTGCTCGCACTCCTGGCCGCGTCCTGGGCGCCGCAGGCGGGCGCTCCCAATCTCGCCCTGTGGCTGTTCGCCGGCTTCATCGTGGCCGGCGAGCTGTACCCGCTGCCCGTCCCCCGAGGGGAGCGAGAAGGCCGGATCACCACGTCCACGACCTTCGCCTTCGCGCTGCTGCTGCTGGCTGGCACCGCGGCGGCGGCCGTGGTGCTCGCGGCAGCGTCCCTGCTGGCGGACCTCCTCGGGCGCAAGCCTTGGTCCAAGTCGCTGTTCAACGTCGGCCAGCTGACACTGTCGGTCACCGCCGCTGGAGTCACGCTGCTGCTGCTGGTCGGCACGCCGGTGGCGGCCGACCCTGCTCCCTTCCGCCCCGCAGAACTGCCGGCGATCATGCTGGCGGCCGCGGTGTTCTTCTGCTGCAACGTCGGCCTGACCGGCACGGTCGTCGCCCTGACCGAGGGCCTGTCGCTGAAGCAGCTGTTGTGGCGTGACCTGTCGTTCCATGCCTCCGCCGCGGCGGTCCTGCTCGCACTGTCGCCGGTGGTGGTCGCCGCCGCCGAGCGCAGCCTGGCTCTGGTCCCGCTGCTGGTCCTGCCGATGGTCGCCGTGCACCGGGTGGCGTCGGTCTACGTGGAGCGACAGCGCCAGGCTCTGCACGACCCGCTGACGGGGCTGCCCAACCGTGCGCTGTTCCGCGACCGCGTCCAGCAGGCCACGCTGGCGGCGCAGCGCAGCGGCTCGCGTTGCGCGGCGATGGTCATCGACCTGGACCGGTTCAAGGAGGTCAACGACACCCTGGGTCACGACGCCGGCGACCTGGTGCTGCGGGAGGTCGCGCCGCGCCTGCGCGGCGTGCTGCGGGAGAGCGACACGGTCGCACGGACCGGCGGCGACGAGTTCGGAGCCGTGCTGTGGGGGGTGACAGACGCCGCCGCGGCGCGCCAGGTGGCCGGCAAGATGCGGGCCGCGCTGCAGCGACCCTTCGACGTGCAGGGACTGGCGCTCGACATCGACGCGAGCATCGGCATCGCGCTGTTTCCTGACCACGGGCGTGACCACAGGACGCTGCTCACGCGCGCGGACGTCGCCATGTACGCGGCGAAGCGCGCCCGGGTCGGCTACAAGATGTACGCCCCCGAGCAGGAGCAGCGGTCGCCGGCCAAGCTGGCCCTGGTCGGCAAGCTGCGCCGCGCGGTGCAGGACGACCAGTTCGTCGTCCACTACCAACCGCAGGTCAGGCTGGAGACGAGCCAGGTCAATGCCGTCGAGGCGCTGGTGCGCTGGCGCGATCCTCAGCGGGGGCTGGTCGCCCCCGACGAGTTCATCACCGTCGCCGAGGATGTCGGGCTCATCGAGGACCTCACGCGGTCAGTCCTGCGCAAGTCGCTGCAGCAGTGCCGCCAGTGGCGGGCGGCAGGGCTGGCCATCGGTGTCGGCGTGAACGTCTCGGCCCACAGCCTGCAGAGCCTGGACCTTCCCGACGTGCTGGCGTCGCTGCTCGTCGAAGAGGACACCCGCCCGCAGGATCTCGCACTGGAGATCACCGAGAGCGCGATCATGAGCGACCCCGAGCGAGCGAAGACGGTGCTGACCAGGCTGCACGACATGGGGATCAGCCTGGCCATCGACGACTACGGGACCGGCAACACCTCGCTGCTGTACCTGGCTCGGCTGCCGGTCCAGGAGCTGAAGATCGACAAGTCCTTCGTGCTGGACATGGTCAGCGACCGGCCCGCGGCGCTCATCGTCCGCTCCACCATCGACCTGGCGCGCAACCTCGGGTTGCGGGTGGTGGCCGAAGGCGTCGAGTCCAAGGAGCAGTGGGAGCGCCTGGCCGACCTCGGCTGCGACGTGGCCCAGGGCTACTACATCAGTCGACCGCTGCCGGGACCGGAGTTGACGATCTGGCTGGAGGCCAGCCGCCCCCACTCGGCGCACCCCGGTGGGAGCCGACTCGGCCCGGCTGGCTAGACATCCCACGGCTGGTGGCTGTCAAGGCCGGAGTGTCCACAGATCGTTGGGGGGAGGGGGTCAGGCGGCCGCGCGCTGGTGGGTTTGCGGGTGGCCCCAGGCGGTGTTCTCGTCGTACAGGCAGCGGTGGCGCAGGCAGCCATGGAGGATGCCCACCCAGCGGTTGGACAGCGCGCGCAGGGCTTGGTGGTGGGTGTCGCCGGCGGCGCGGTGACGGTCGTAGCAGGCACGGGCGCCCGGGGAGCTGGTCAGCGAGGATAACGCCCAGCGGTCCAGGGCGTCGGCCAGCCAGCGGTTGCGGACGTAGCGGGCGAGCACCGCTTTGTGTTTGCCCGATTGTTTGGTGATGGGGGCGCTGCCGGCGTAGTTCTTGCGTGCTTTAGCATCGGCGTAGCGGTTCGGGTCGTCGCCGAACTCGCCCAGCACCCGGGCGCCGAGCACGACGCCCAGGCCTGGCAGGCTGCGCAGGATGTCGGCGTCCGGGTGCTGCTCAAAACGCGCTGCCAGGCCGCGCTGGAGCTGGTCGATCTGCGCCGTCAGCGTGGCGATCACCGCCACCAGCGCGCGGGTGTGGTCGCCGTAGGCGTCGGCGACTGCGGCGGGGGCGGCCAGCTGGGGGGCGCGCAGGGCGTCGGCGATGGCGGCGGCGCGGGCATCGACGTTGCGTTTGCGCCCGCCGCGGCGCAGCGCCGCGGCGATCTGCGCGGCAGGCAGGCGCCGGCCCAGCTGGGGGGTGGGCGCGATGGCCAGCACCGCCACCGCGTCGGGGTGGGCCAGGTCGGCGCCGAAAGCGGCCAGCGCGCCCGGGTAGTACTCGCGCAGGGCGTTGCGCAGCGCGTTGACCTGGCGCTGGCGGGTCCAGATCAGCCGCTGGTGGGCCCGGGCGGTGACCTTGACCGCCGCGGCCAAGTCGCTGTCGCCGGCCACCTGTCGGTGGCGGTGGCGGTCGGTGCGCACCAGGTCGGCCAGCACCAGCGCGTCGGCGTTGTCGGACTTGGCGCCCGACACGCGGTGGCGGTCACGGTAGCGGTCGACCGCCTTGGGATTGACCGCGTACACCTGGTAGCCGGCGGCCAGCAGGCAGCCCACCAGCAGCCCGCGGTCGGTTTCGATGCCCACCGTCACCTGGGCGGGGTCGTCGGCGTGCTCGGCGATCAGCGCGTGCAGACGGCCGGCGCCGTCGACGCCCTCGGGCACGCGGGTGCGGGCGCGCACCTGCCCCTGCTGGTCGGTCACCACCACGTCGTGGTGGCGTTCGCTCCAGTCGATGCCAACACAGATCACCGCTTTCTCCAGTCGGGGAAGCCGCAGGAACAACAACCGGGGTGGTCCAGCCGGGAGGCAAAGGGTCGCGGACGGCCTAATGGCGCAGTGCTCGCGGCACGTCATCCCACCAGTTCCTCAGCCTTTGCCTCGCCGGCCCGGCGGGGGCACGGTCTAGCTCCAGAACTTGCGTTCGGGGCGAGGCAGTGCTCACCCGCCGGGCGGCTCGGCCACCTCCAGCATCCAGCATCGGCCTTGACCGGGCTGTCGCTCAAGCCGGGGAGTTGGACCCCCGGCGCCTGTCCACATGTCCACACATGTCCACAGCCGACGACGGCTACTACCCAAGGGCCTACGGCCCCATTAGGGCGTGATGAAGTGGTCTACGACAACGGGGCGCTACCGTGTCCCACCGTTGACGTAACGGCGGCTATCCGAGGGTTGCGGGGCCCGTCAAGACCTTGCGGAGCAGCCTGGAGCGGGAGGCTTGAGGCCAGCGCCTAGGACTGCACCTGCTGCTAGGCAAGATTCGAATGGCGGGCGGTACGGTGCCGCCGACCGCGCTCCTGGGACTTCGCCGCGTTGGTTTTGCTTCCGCCGCGCCC